>NZ_AKJR01000009.1:0-38393 GCF_000282235.1 Pseudomonas sp. GM24
TCTGTTGATTCTGTTTTCACGAAGAAAGATCAAACGATCGCAGCCTGCGGCAGCTCCTACAGTAAAGATAAAGCGGCGCAGTCCGGGAGTTGAAACATGCAGCGTTCCATTGCCACCGTTTCCTTGAGCGGCACCCTGCCGGAAAAACTCGAAGCCATTGCCGCCGCCGGGTTCGACGGGGTGGAGATTTTCGAAAACGACCTCCTGTACTACGACGGCAGTCCACGGGAAATTAAACAGATGTGCGCCGACCTCGGCATCGCCATCACTCTGTTTCAGCCGTTCCGCGATTTCGAAGGCTGCCGTCGTGATCGCCTCGCGCGCAATCTCGAGCGGGCCGAGCGCAAGTTCGACCTGATGCAGGAACTGGGCACCGATCTGGTGCTGGTCTGCAGTAACGCCTCGGCCGACAGCGTCGGCGATCAACAAATTCTAGTCGATGACCTGCGGCTGCTGGCTGAACACGCCGGTGCGCGTGGTTTGCGCATCGGTTACGAAGCACTGGCCTGGGGCCGTCACGTCAACACTTATCAACAGGTCTGGGACATCGTGCGCCAAGCCGATCACCCGAGCCTGGGCGTGTTGCTCGACAGCTTTCATACGTTGTCGCTGAAGGGCGATCCCCGCGCCATCGCCGACATTCCCGGTGACAAGATCTTCTTCGTACAGATGGCAGACGCGCCGATTCTGGCCATGGACGTGCTGGAGTGGAGCCGGCATTTCCGCTGCTTCCCGGGACAGGGCGAATTCGATCTGCCGGGCTTCCTCGCGCCGATCATCCAGAGCGGCTACACCGGCCCGCTGTCGCTGGAAATCTTCAACGACGGCTTCCGCGCCGCGCCACCAAGGGCCAATGCCGCCGACGGTTTGCGCTCGCTGCTGTATCTGGAAGAGAAGACCCGTCAGCGTCTGGAGCAGGCAGCCCAACCTGTGGCCAACCGTGAAATCCTTTTCGAAACACCGAAGGCCAGCGAGTACAACGGCATCGAGTTTCTTGAGTTTGCCGTAGACGAGAGCCTCGGCGCCAAACTGTCGAACTGGCTGGAGCGCCTCGGTTTCGTCAAGGCCGGGCAGCATCGTTCCAAGAGTGTGAGCCTGCTGCGTCAGGGCGACATCAACCTGATCCTCAACTCCGAACCGTATTCGTTTGCTCACAGCTTTTTCGAGGCTCACGGCCCGTCGCTGTGCGCCACCGCCGTGCGGGTCAAGGACAGCGCCAGTGCGCTGGCCCGCGCTGTCGCCTACAAAGGTCAGCCTTATCGCGGACTGGTCGGCCCCAATGAACTGGAGCTGGCAGCGGTGCGCGCGCCGGACGGCAGCCTGATTTATCTGGTGGATGAACAGGCCGACGTCTACGGCACCGATTTCAATCTGCTGGCAGATGCGCCGGCCCGTGGCGGCCTTAAACGTATCGACCACATGGCCATGGCGCTGCCGGCCGACAGCCTCGACAGTTGGGTGCTGTTCTACAAGAGCCTGCTGGATTTCGAGGCGGACGATGAAGTGGTACTGCCCGATCCGTACGGTCTGGTGAAAAGCCGTGCACTGCGCAGTCGCGACAGTTCGATCCGCTTGCCGCTGAACATTTCCGAGAACCGCAACACCGCCATTTCCCATGCGCTGTCGAGTTATCGCGGCTCCGGTGTGCACCACATCGCCTTCGATTGTGACGACATCTTCGCCGAAGTGAGTCGCGCCAAAGAGGCTGGCGTACCGTTGCTGGATATTCCGCTCAACTATTACGATGACCTCGCCGCGCGGTTCGATTTCGACGACGAATTTCTCAGCGAACTGGCGTATTACAACGTGTTGTACGACCGTGATGCGCAGGGCGGTGAGCTGTTCCACGTCTACACCGAACCGTTCGAAGGGCGCTTCTTCTTCGAGATCATCCAGCGCAAGAACGGCTATGCCGGGTATGGCGCGGCGAACGTCGCGGTGCGTCTGGCGGCGATGGCCAAATCACGCAGTGGCGCTGTGCGCCAGGCGAAGTTGTAGGAAATTCGTAAACGCGGGATTAAACACGGGCCGCGCGGCTTCCTTCACTGTGCTGCGCGGCCCATAATCGCCGCCTGTGCAGTGATGGCCGTGAGCCCGCAATGACGATGAATACAGAACTTTCCGCAGCTCCTGAAGTGTCCGCCGTAGAGCCGCGCAAGAGTCGCAAGAACAACCCGGAAAAGACCCGCGAGAATATCCTGCAGGAGGCGATCGTCGAGTTCGTCCAGCAGGGTTTGTCCGGCGCTCGCGTTGATGCGATTGCCGAGCGCATCCACACCTCAAAACGCATGATCTATTACTACTTCGGCAGTAAGGAGCAGTTGTACGTTGAGGTGCTGGAGAAGCTTTACGGTGATATCCGCAGCACTGAAAGCCGTCTGCACCTGGCCGAGCTGGCGCCGGTGGACGCGATTCGCCGACTGGTCGAATTCACCTTCGATCACCATGATCGCAACGTCGATTTCGTGCGCATCGTCAGCATCGAAAACATCCACAACGCTGAATACGTGAAGCGTTCCGATGCGATCAAGGCGATGAACAACACCATCCTCGATTCGCTCGGCGAGATTCTGCGTCGGGGCGCTGAAGAGGGTGTGTTCCGTGCCGGGCTGGATGCTCTGGATGTGCATTTGCTGATCAGTTCGTTCTGCTTCTATCGCGTATCGAACCGGCACACGTTTGGCGAGATTTTCCAGATCGATCTACCGGATGAAAGCATCAAGCAGCGGCATCGCGAGATGATTTGCGAGTCGGTGTTGCGCTACCTGCAAGCCTGACACAGCTCCCCTGTAGGAGTGAGCCTGCTCGCGATGGCGTACCGTCAGCTAACACATTAGTTGCCTGACACACCGCTTTCGCGAGCAGGCTCGCTCCCACAGGGGGAAAGCGTTCAGCCATTCATGCTTTGAAAATGCGCGAGCATCCGCTGCGCATCCGGCACCATGCCACTGAACAACTCAAACGCCTTCACCGCCTGAAACACCGCCATATTGCCGCCGTCCAGCGTCCGGCAGCCGAGCGCGCGGGCATTGCGCAGCAGTTCGGTTTCCAGCGGGAAATACACAATCTCCGCCACCCACAATTCCTTGCGCAGCAGTTCGACCGGTACCGGCATGCCCGGCAGTTTGGCCATGCCCATGGGCGTGGTATTGACCAGACCGTCGGCCAGATTCAGCGTGCTCGGCAGATCCCGACCGGCCACCGCACGACCAAAACCGAAATGCTGATTGAGATTGTTCGCCAGGCTCTCGGCGCGCTCACTGTCGACGTCAAAAATGCTCAGTTGCTGTACGCCTTCGCTCAACAGCGCGTGGGCCACTGCCGCGCCAGCGCCGCCAGCGCCCATCTGCACAACGCGCTCACGGGCAGCGTCCTTCAAGCCCCGACGAAAACCTTCGGCAAAACCGAGGCAGTCGGTGTTGTGGCCGACACGTTTGCCATCCTTCAGCACCACCGTGTTCACGGCGCCGATGCCCTTGGCTTCCGGCGACAGCTCATCGAGCAGCGGGATGATTGCCTGCTTGCACGGGAAGGTGATGTTCAGCCCGGTGTAATTCATCCGCTCGGCCGCCAGCAACAGGTCGGGCAGGGCGGTGCTATCCATTTTCAACTGATCGAGATCGATCAGTCGGTACAGATAACGTAGGCCTTGGGCATCGCCTTCGTGCTCATGCAGCGCCGGCGTGCGCGAGGCCTGAATGCCGGCGCCGATCAGTCCTGCGAGTATTACGTTAGAGCGAGACATGCGCGTTACCCCTTCAGCCGCTGGCTGAAATGTTCCAGTGCCAGTCGATAGCCGTGACTGCCAAAACCGGCCATTACCGCTGTGGCAATCGCCGAGACAAACGAGTGATGACGAAACGGTTCGCGGGCGTGGACGTTGGACAGGTGTACTTCGATCACCGGCAACTCACTGGCCACCAGCGCATCGCGAATCGCTACCGAGGTGTGCGTCCACGCCGCCGGATTGATCACGATCCCGGCGCAGCGACCACGGGCGGCGTGTATCCAGTCAAGCAGTTCGCCTTCGTGATTGGTCTGGCGAAATTCCACGGCCAGGCCGAATTCTTCGCCAGCGCGACCGCACAACGCCGAGATGTCCGCCAGGGTTTCGTGACCATAAGTCGCCGGCTCGCGGGTGCCGAGCAGGTTCAGGTTCGGGCCGTTGAGCACCAGAACGATAGGGGGCATGAGGGGTAACTCCACTTATTGTTTTTAGCTTTGGCCGAGTTTCAGCCTGTGGAGATAAAATGTACTAGATGGTTACCATGGTCAATCGAAGTGCCTGAGCCCAGGATTTTTGTGTTCGGTAATCGCACCAAGGCTATTTCTTACTTAATGTTGTTCGAATCGTAACGACAGCTTTGCTTACGTTTTCCCTCGAAGATTTACCGACTCCTGCCCATGCCGGCGCTAGCCTGAGAGCAGAGCGGAGCCGCTTGCGTTCTACGGCACCGGTCGTCGGATTTGAAAGGAGTATCGAATCCTGAAATTTATTAACCTAACGGATGGGTTAGCATGAACGTATGCAATTACAAGGGATTGTCGATACGCGTAATGTTGCGGAATGAGCATTGCCCACCGCACGCTCATGTAAATGCGGGCGCCTGGAGTGCGCGATTCCATTTCAGCTTTTGGCACAACGACATTGATCTGTGGGATGTCGTGCCGCTGTCTCGTCGACCGACGATGGCTGTATTGGAGGGTTTGTGTCGATCGTTGGGACATCCCGTTCATCTGCGTCGCGCACGAGGGATCTGGTGGTCAGGTTTGCAAACCGTCTGTCTCGGCAATCAAGTGTGGGACTGCGAATCAAACGAGGTACCCGTGATGAAACTGGTTACCGATACGACTTACAGGATCGCTGCGGCGCGCTACGAACCAGAAGAAGACAAGTTGCTTCTGACATTGGTTGGCAAACTGGAAGGAGTTGAAATCCATTTATGAAAGTCATTAAGGCAAAGCCGTCCGTACATCGACCACTGACGGAAGAAATGCTCGATGCAGCCATAAAGCTTGGTGAAGTACGACAGGCCAGCAGTTTCCAAGCTGTTTCTGTGTGCTTTGAAAAATCATCTTTGGTCATCCGTTTTGAGGATGGCAGCGGTGTGTTGCTTCCGGTGAACCAGTATCCAGAGTTTGACGGGTTTGATGCAGGCGATTACGAGGGGCTGACAGTCGGATTCGCAGGCACTGCGCTTTGCCATGAGGGCAAAGACCTTGACGTTTCCATTGCCGGAATGATTTCAGCGAGCCCGTCACTCATGAAGATGGCTGCGTCGGTAGTTGCATCGCGTAACGGTCGTCAAAGCAGTGCCGCAAAGTCCGAAGCCGCGCGGGCGAATGGCAAAAAGGGCGGGCGTCCGCGTAAGGTCGATCCCGCTTAGTGAGCGCCCACAAAAAAGCCGTCAATCACGACGGCTTTTTCGCATCCGGCATCGGCCATCAACGCCGGGTCAGCAACACACCCGATTCCATGTGATGCGTCCACGGGAACTGGTCAAACAACGCGCACGTGGTAATGCGGTGCGTGTCGTGCAACTGGGCGATGTTGGCTGCCAGGGTTTCCGGGTTGCAGGAGATGTACAGGATGTTGTCGAAGCGCCGGGTCAGCTCGCAGGTGTCCGGATCCATGCCAGCGCGCGGCGGGTCGACGAAGACGCTGCCGAATTCGTAGCTCTTCAGGTCGATACCCTGCAGGCGGCGGAACGGGCGCACGTCGTTGAGCGCTTCGGTCAGCTCTTCGGCGGACAAACGCACCAGGGTGACGTTGTCCACAGCGTTTTCGCTGAGGTTGCTCAGTGCGGCGTTGACCGAGGTCTTGCTGATTTCGGTGGCCAGCACTTTGCGCACGCGCGTGGCGAGTGGCAGGGTGAAGTTGCCGTTGCCGCAGTACAACTCCAGCAAGTCATCGGTACGATCGCCCAGTGCTTCGTACGCCCAGTTGAGCATCTTCTGGTTCACCGTGCCGTTAGGCTGGGTGAACGCGCCTTCCGGCTGGCGATAGCTGAAGGTGCGACCGCCGACGTCGAGCTTCTCGACCACGTAATCGAGGCCAAGTACTTCGCGTTTGCCCTTCGAGCGACCAATGATGCTGACGCCCAGATCTGCCGACAACTGGGTCGCAGCGGCATGCCAGTGCGCGTCCAGCGGGCGGTGATAGCACAGGGTGATCATTGCATCGCCGGCCAGCGTGGTCAGGAACTCGACCTGAAACAACTTGTGGCTCAACGCTGAACTGGCCTGCCACGCCGCTTTCAGCTGCGGCATCAACTGGTTGATGCGCAGGCTGGCGATCGGGAATTCTTCAATGAGGATCGGCGTGCGTTTGTCGTCCTGAGCGAACATCGCGTAATGCCGCTCGCCACCCTCGCGCCACAGGCGGAATTCGGCGCGCAGACGGAAGTTCTGCAGCGGCGAATCGAACACCGTTGGCTCGGGGGCATCGAACGGCGCCAGCAGATCACGCAAGCGCGTGACCTTGGCTTCTAGTTGCTCGGCGTAAGCCTGGGAATCGAAAGTCATGCGTTGAACCAACCCAACTTGATCACAAACAGAATCGACAGAATCACCAGCGCCGGGTTCAGCTCACGAGCGCGGCCGGACAGCAGCTTGATCACGGTCCAGGCGATGAAACCAAACGCGATGCCGTTGGCGATCGAGTAAGTGAACGGCATGGCCAGCGCGGTCACGACAACCGGTGCGGCGACGGTGATGTCGTCCCAGTCTATTTCCGCCAGACCGGAAGTCATCAACACGGCGACGAACAGCAGCGCTGGCGCGGTGGCGAAGGCCGGAACGCTGGCCGCCAGTGGCGAGAAAAACAGCGCCAGCAGGAACAGAATCGCCACGACGATGGCCGTCAGACCAGTACGCCCGCCCGCACTCACGCCGGCAGCGGATTCGATGTAACTGGTGGTGGTCGACGTACCCAGCAACGAACCGGCCATGGCCGCAGTGCTGTCAGCGATCAGGGCGCGGCCCATTTTCGGCATGTGGCCGTCCTTGCCCATCAGGCCGGCGCGTTTGGCGACGCCGATCAGGGTGCCGGAGTTGTCGAACAGGTCGACGAACAGGAAGGCGAAGATCACGCTGACCAGACCGATGTCCAGTGCGCCTTTGATGTCCAGTTGCATGAAGGTCGGCGCCAGCGAAGGTGGCATCGAAGTCACGCCGTTGAACGGGGTGAAGCCCATCGCGATGGAAATGATGGTCACTGCCAGAATGCCGATCAGTACCGCACCGCGCACTTTCAGCGCTTCGAGCGCGACGATCAGAGCGAAGCCGAGGGTGGCGAGGATTGGGGCCGGGGCTTTCAGGTCACCGAGGCCGACCATGGTCGCCGGGTTGCTGACCACGATGCCAGCGTTGTGCAGGGCGATCAACGCCAGGAACAGGCCGATACCGGCGGCAATCGCCGAGCGCAGCGGCAGCGGAATGCTGTTGATGATCCATTCACGGATGCGGAAGATCGACAGCAGGAAAAAGCACACCGCCGAGATGAATACCGCGCCCAGCGCCACTTGCCAGGTGTGACCCATGTGCAAGACCACGGTGTAGGTGAAGAAGGCGTTCAGGCCCATGCCCGGAGCGAGGGCAATCGGGTAGTTGGCGATCAGGCCCATGATCGTCGAACCGATCGCAGCCGCCAGGCAGGTGGCGACAAACACCGCACCTTTGTCCATGCCGGTCTCGCCGAGAATGCTCGGGTTGACGAACAGGATGTAGGCCATGGCCAAGAAAGTCGTGATGCCCGCGAGAATCTCGGTGCGCACGTTGGTGTTGTGTGCCTTGAGTTGAAACAGCCTTTCCAGCATGTCTGCTCCCCGTGGCGCGCGTGGCGCCGTGAATGTATCGACCTCAACAGCAAAGCACAGACCGTCGCAAGCGCCTGGAAAATTGTGGTGGGCCGGAAAAAGCCGCGCATCATACCAGCAGCGTGAGGAATATGGCGGTTGTTGGTGTCGATCGTCGGCGAAGTTTTGCGTTGACGCCAACTGCGCCATACTGCGCGCTGATTTTTTCGGGGCGGGAAGCGCATGAGCAAGTGCTGGATGAAGGTTTTGGGTTTGATTGCCGTACTGATGGCCGGGATGTCGACAGCCTGGGCGGCATCGGCGCCACCGTTGACGCAAGTGAAAGTGATCAAGGTGCAATCGCCAGCCTGTGGTCTTGAAGACATCGCCGATGGCCAGGCGCAGACCCAGTGCAATCACAGCGGACCGAATATCAAGGTCTACGTGCTCGAAGTCGGCTACGGCAAGAGTCAGCCTCAGGTCGCACTGGACGGCTTTGAAGTGAACGGCACCCGTGCCCCGGTGTGTGCCTTTGATAACGGCAACCTGACCGAATGCACCCCCGGTAATAAAACCGTCGGTTCTCTTTATACCTTCGATCTGGCGGGCAAGCAGGAAGGCACCTTCACCTTCAGCAACACCTCGATCAATGCGCCGCGCAACACGATGTCGACTCAGCTTTACATCAAGTAACGGCTGCTGCAGCGCGATCCGGTTGAAGCTGACTACGCTTTAAGCATCACCCAGCGGATAACGCCCATGACCTTTAGAGCCCTGATTACCCTCGCCGAGGGCATCGATGATCTGCAAAGCGTGACCCTGATCGACGTGCTGCGCCGCGCCGGTATCGAAGTGGTGGCCGCCAGTATTGAAGGACGACGCATGCTGACCTGCGCGCGTGGCACACGCCTGACCGCCGACGGCATGCTGGTCGATGTGCTGGCGCAAACCTTTGACCTGATCGTCCTGCCCGGCGGTGTTGTCGGTTCACAACACCTGGCCGCGCACCAACCTCTGCAACAGTTGCTCAAGGATCAGGCCAGCGCCGGACGCCTGTTCGCCGCCATCGCCGAATCCCCGGCCGTCGCCCTGCAAACCTTCGGCGTGCTGCGCCAGCGGCGCATGACCTGCCTGCCCAGCGCCAGCCATCAACTCTCGGGCTGTACGTTTGTTGATCAACCGGTGGTGGTCGACGGCAACTGCATCACCGCACAAGGCTCCAGCGCTGCGCTGGAATTTGCCTTGACGCTGGTCGAGCAACTGGGCGGCAAGGCCTTGCGAGCGAAAGTGGCGGGGGAGTTGTAGGTCTGGATCGCTTCAGACCTTCACCTCTTCCACCGGCACATGCATCCGATCGCGGTTAGCCAGCGTCGGAAACAACTTGATCCACGTCCCCGTCACCACCAGCGTGCCGATCCCGCCCATCACCACCGCCGGCACCGTGCCGAACCAGTGGGCGGTGACGCCGGATTCGAATTCGCCCAACTGGTTTGAAGCGCCGATAAACAGCCCGTTCACCGCGCTGACCCGGCCACGCATTTCGTCCGGGGTTTCCAACTGCACGAAAGACGCGCGGATGACCATGCTGATCATGTCCGCCGCGCCGAGCACCACCAGCACCGCCAGCGAAAACCAGAACGAGGTCGACAGGCCGAAGGCAATGGTCGCGACGCCAAACACCCCAACCGCGGTGAACATCACCCGGCCAACATTGCGTTCCACGGCAAATCGCGCGAGGAACAGCGACATGCCCAATGCGCCGACCGCCGGTGCCGAACGCAGCAACCCGAGGCCCCACGGCCCGGTCAGCAGAATGTCTTTGGCAAATACCGGCAGCAGCGCCGTGGCGCCGCCGAGCAACACCGCAAACAGATCCAGCGAAATCGCCCCGAGAATGTCCGGGCGGCTGCGAATGAAACGAATCCCCGCGAGCAACGAATCCAGTGTGGCTTTGCCTTTATTCAGCGGCGTTTGCCGCGCGGGCAGGTTGAGCATCAGCGTGCAAGCGATCACATAGAGCAGCACTGTCGGGCCATAAACCCAGACACTGCCGAATGCATAGAGCAAACCGCCCAGCGCCGGGGCGACGATCGTTGCCGACTGCTGCGCTGACTGCGCCGCCGCCACTGCCCGAGGAAACAGCGCGCTGGGCACGATGCTCGGCAGCAGTGCCTGCGTGGTCGGCATCTCGAACGAACGCGCCGCGCCGAGCAGGAAGGCGAGGATGAAGATCATCTCGCGGGTGACGTGATCGGTGGCGCTGCCGATGGCCAGCGCCAGGGCGATCAACGCCTGCAACGACTGACAGATCGCCGCGACTTTGCGCCGGTCGTAGCGGTCGGCGACATGCCCGGTGTGCAGCATGAACAGCACGCGCGGGGCGAATTCAACCAGCCCGACCAGACCCAGATCGAGGACGTTACCGGTCAATTGGTAGAGGTTCCAGCCAATCGCCACGGTGAGCATCTGGAAACCGCTGGCGGTAAAAATCCGCGCGAACCAGAAAGCGAGAAACGGACGATGGTGACGTAACAGCAGGGGCTCTTGACTGGGCATCTGAAGGCAGGTCTGGCTCGAGGGGGAACCGCGAGGTTATCACCAGTCTGTAACAGGAAGTTGCTATGACAAAAAATTTAGTTAGCCAGACATCGATTTCCACAAGCTCGCCGCAAGAAATCCATTGCAGAGCATTGCCACGCCGATGAGGCAACTTGTCACGCGGCAAACGACCACGCAGTTCATCGGCAAAAATGGGACTACTCTTTTAACGTTGCTTGATCCAGATCAAGACCTAGAAGGAATTGATCCGGTGGCCAGTTGGCCAGACTCCCTGCGTTGCGATGGTTGTTTAAAAAGAACGAATCAGAATTCGCCGCACTCCATATCCGTGGGGGCAGTGGGTGCAGGCCTCCGGGTCCGCAGCCGGTATTACCTGACAGAGGAAGCCATATGTTCGGTTTAGAGGCACTAGATCTCGCCCGAATTCAGTTCGCGTTCACCATTTCGTTCCACATCCTGTTCCCGGCCATCACCATCGGCCTGGCGAGTTACCTCGCGGTACTCGAAGGCCTGTGGCTGAAAACCCGCAACGACACCTACCGTGACCTCTACCATTTCTGGTCGAAGATTTTTGCCGTCAACTTCGGCATGGGCGTGGTCTCGGGGTTGGTCATGGCCTACCAGTTCGGCACCAACTGGAGCCGTTTCTCGGACTTCGCCGGCGCCGTCACCGGGCCGTTGCTGACTTATGAAGTGCTCACGGCATTCTTCCTTGAGGCCGGTTTCCTCGGGGTGATGCTGTTTGGCTGGAACAAGGTCGGGCGCGGGCTGCACTTCTTTTCCACCGTCATGGTGGCGATCGGTACGCTGATTTCGACGTTCTGGATTCTCGCTTCCAACAGCTGGATGCAGACACCGCAGGGCTTCGAAATTGTTAACGGGCAAGTCATTCCCACCGATTGGCTGGCGATCATTTTCAACCCTTCGTTCCCGTATCGCCTGATGCACATGGCGACGGCGGCGTTCGTCGCGACGGCATTCTTTGTCGGCTCCTCGGCGGCCTGGCACTTGCTGCGCGGCAAGGACAACCCGGCGATCCGCACCATGCTGTCGATGGCAATGTGGATGGCGCTGATCGTCGCGCCGATCCAGGCCGTCATCGGCGACTTTCATGGTTTGAATACGCTCAAGCACCAACCGGCAAAAATCGCTGCGATCGAAGGTCACTGGGAAAACCACGGTGACGAGGCAACGCCGCTGATCCTGTTCGGCTGGCCGGACATGAAAGAAGAGAAGACCAAATACGCCGTGGAGATTCCGTACCTCGGCAGCTTGATCCTCACCCACTCGCTGGACAAACAGGTGCCAGCGCTCAAGGAATTCCCGCCGGAAGACCGGCCGAATTCGACCATCGTGTTCTGGTCGTTCCGGATCATGGTCGGCCTCGGTTTCCTGATGATCTTCACCGGTCTGTGGAGTTTGTGGCTGCGTAAACGCGACACGCTCTACACCTCACGTCCGTTCCTGTATCTGGCGTTGTGGATGGGGCCGTCCGGTCTGATTGCGATTCTCGCTGGCTGGTTCACCACCGAAATCGGTCGTCAGCCGTGGGTGGTCTACGGGCTGATGCGCACGGCGGACGCGTCCTCCAACCATAGCTTCATGCAGATGAGCATCACCCTGATCATGTTTGTGGTGGTGTACTTCGCGCTGTTCGGCGCAGGTCTGGGCTACATGATGCGTCTGGTGCGCAAAGGGCCGAAGATCAGCGAGGGCACGGAAACGCCCGACGGTGGTCCAGGCAAGAAACGCACACCGGCCCGTCCGTTGTCCGCTGCCGACGACTCGGCCGATGCCGATCACGGCGACGACGACATTCGCGTGACCAAGGAGATTTGAATCATGGGTATTGATCTTCCGCTGATCTGGGCCGTGATCATCATCTTCGGCATCATGATGTACGTGGTCATGGACGGCTTCGACCTGGGGATCGGGATTCTCTTCCCGTTCATCCCCGGCAAAGTCGACCGTGACGTGATGATGAATACGGTCGCACCGGTCTGGGACGGCAACGAAACCTGGCTGGTATTGGGCGGCGCGGCGTTGTTCGGCGCGTTCCCGCTGGCCTATTCGGTGGTGTTGTCGGCGCTGTACCTGCCGCTGATTTTCATGCTGATTGGTCTGATCTTCCGCGGTGTAGCGTTCGAATTCCGCTTCAAGGCCAAGGATGACAAGCGTCACCTGTGGGACAAGGCTTTTATCGGCGGCTCGGTGGCGGCAACGTTCTTTCAGGGCGTGGCGCTGGGCGCGTTCATCGACGGCTTGCCGGTGGTCAACCGGCAGTTCGCCGGCGGCTCACTCGACTGGCTGACGCCGTTCACAATGTTCTGCGGCGCCGCGCTGGTGGTGGCCTATGCCTTGCTTGGCTGCACCTGGCTGATCATGAAAACCGAAGGCAAGCTCCAGGAACAGATGCATGACCTGGCAAGGCCATTGGCTTTCGTACTGCTGGCCGTGATCGGTATTGTCAGTATCTGGACGCCGCTGGCTCATCCGGATATTGCCACCCGCTGGTTCAGCATGCCGAACCTGTTCTGGTTCATGCCGGTGCCGATTCTGGTGCTGGTGACGATGTACGGTCTGATCCGCGCCGTGGCACGCAACGCCAACTACATGCCGTTCCTGCTGACGCTGGTGCTGATCTTCCTCGGCTACAGCGGTTTGGGCATCAGCCTGTGGCCGAACATCGTGCCGCCGTCGATCTCGATCTGGGACGCCGCCGCACCGCCGCAAAGCCAGGGCTTCATGCTGGTGGGCACGCTGTTCATCATCCCGTTCATCCTCGGTTACACCTTCTGGAGCTACTACGTGTTCCGCGGCAAGGTTACCCATGAAGACGGTTATCACTAAACCTGTGGGAGCGTGCTGCTCGCGATGGCGTCGGCAGCGGCGCCATCGATCTGACTGAGGATCGAAACAATGCCCGGCAAACATTCCTTGCACGATATTGAAGAAGCCGAAAAGAAACCGCTGTGGCAGCGGCTCGGCTGGTTGGCCCTGATCTGGGTCGGTAGCGTCGGCGTGCTGTTTATCGCCGCCAGCCTGATGCGCATGTTCATGAACGCGGCAGGCTTGACCACGCACTGAATCATCCCCGTCCCGGCGCCTTCGGGTACGGCTTTGCAACCCTCCTCACGGAGGGTTTTTTTTGTCTGAAGGTTACTTGCGGGCCTTGAGGATCACGAATTTCGGCGTGGCAGCCACTTGCTCGACGCCGCGGAACAGCCGCGCCAGTTTGCTGTGGTAGCCCAGATGACGGTTGCCGACGATGTAGAGCGCGCCGCCCACTACCAGTGCTTCGCGCGCCTGCTGGAACATGCGCCAGGCCAGGAAGTCGCCAACCACCTGCTGCTGATGGAACGGCGGATTGCACAGCACCACGTCCAGCGATTGCGCTTCCTGACCGGCCAGACCGTCGCCGGCACGCACGATCACCTCGCGATCGCCCAGCGCTGCGCGCCAGTTCTCGGCAGCCGATTGCACGGCCATGAACGATTCGTCGACCAGTGTGTAATGCGCATCGGGGTTTTGTAGTGCACTCGCGATGGCCAGAACACCATTACCGCAGCCCAGATCGGCGACTCGGGCACTGCCAAGGTTTTTCGGCAGGTGCGGGAGGAAGGCACGTGTGCCGATGTCCAGACCTTCGCGGCAAAACACGTTGGCGTGGTTGAGCAATTCGATCGACGGCTCGTCGAGGCGATATCGCGAAGGGTAGGGCGACACGGCCGGGGCTTTGGCTTCTGGCGTGGCGATCAACAGCCGTGCCTTTTTTACCGCTAGCGAGGCTTGTACCGGACCGATGTAGCGTTCAAGCAGATCACCGGCAGCGCGTGGCAGGTGTTTGACCATGGCCGCTGCAATCACTTCGGCGCCGGGTGCGAGTTGCCCTTGCAAGCGGATCAATTGTTCTTCCAGCAGCGCGAGGGTTTTCGGCACGCGGATCAGTACCCGGTCGAACGGTCCGACCAATGGCTCGCTGGCGGGTATCCCGCGAACAGCGTCAAACGCCTGGCCATTGCGCAGCAGGTTTTTCTCCAGCCCCTGAAAACCCAGGAATGAGTCACCACTGCTACTGACCTTGACCTTGCCCGACAGACTGGCAGCCAAAGCACCGAAGCTGTCGTTGAGCACCAATACGCGGGTGTCGGCCATCGGTTGCTGCGCCGCCAGATGGTTGAGCAGGTATTCGTCGGCGGCATCGAAGGCTTGCAGCGGTTCATTCTGCTGTTCAGGCTGGCGGATCAGATCGAGCTGGGCAAAGGGCGTATCAAGCAAAGGCATCGGGCGGGAACTCAGGGTAATCAACGGGGTGTTCCGCAGCCCTGACATTGTGCAGCGGAACCGACCGAGTGTAATGCAACGCTTAACGTTCGCGTCATCACTCTGGAGGGTCTCGAATGGTACGTTTTTTTCTTCTTTATTACCCGCAAGTTTTCTATGGGAGGCAAGGCTGGATCGACTAGATGATCCCGGCTCTGGCGGCCGCTATGACAGCGGAAATCTTGTTGCAGACGTTGAGCTTCTCGATGACGTTCTGCACGTGGTAGTTCACGGTGCGCTCGCTCAGGCTGAGGATCTTCGAGATTTCATAGGCTGTCTTGCCTCCCGCGGACAATTGCAGAACCTCCAGCTCTCGCGGCGAAAGGTGTGGTTGGCGGGGTTTGAGGGACTCTGCCGGCAGGGTTCGGGCAAACAGCTCACTCAGGTGACTGGTGGCGTAGAACATATAACCAAGTGCTCATACAGCTCCAGAGGACTGATCGGACAGTGTTTGCGCGCCAGGCTGATAATGCTGCACAAACCGCTTTGCTCATGATGGAACGACTGGGACCAGCCATGTTGCATACCGTGATGCTGTAATCCTTGCCATAACGGTCGAGTATTTGCGAATACCGACTCGCACCAGACAATAGGTGACATCGAGTGATTGCAGTGTGCTATTAGTGGGTCAACTTTGCTGTAATTGTTTTTCTCGTATTGTGAATTCCATTCGTCAGGGTAGTTGTTGATTTGAAAGGTTTTAAGAGGCATATCGCGATGTAGTGAAACAACTGAAATTGCACAAAAATTGAATCCGAGATTTTCTGCGAATTGCAATAATATCGGATAGGCAGTCTCTACTCCGTTGGCAAAAGTCAGTCTTTTTAACTGTGACTCCTTCCACGTTTCCATCTCTGAACACTCCATTGGCGTTGCGGGGGGCGCCGAATGGATCCAAAGGATCCGGCACGAAACGAAGTGTAGGATGTTTCTTACAATAAGCTTTAAATTTTTTCGAGATTGCAGATAGCCAAATATCCATAAAGCGTTCTTAGGATGCGCGATTTTTATATTGATGTTGTCATCTGATAATACTGCCGACTTGCTTAATTGATTGAATGTCATTACCAATCATCAGTGTTTAGATCAGTTAATTTGCGCGACACTGTCGGCAATCGTTCAATGGAGTGCCCCATGACTGCCAGCGCAGAGAAGTACACCACGCAGACGTTGCTCGATGTCCAACCCCTGACCTCGAGCCTGTTTACCCTGCGCACCAGCCGGGATGCCGGTTTCCGCTTCCGCGCCGGGCAGTTCGCCAGGCTGGGTGTGAGCAAAGCCGATGGCAGCATCGTGTGGCGCGCGTATTCGATGGTGTCGTCGCCTTTTGACGAGTTTCTCGAGTTCTTTTCCATCGTCGTGCCGGGCGGGGAGTTCACCAGTGAGCTGAGCCGGTTGCAGGTCGGCGACACCTTGCTGGTGGATCGCCAGGCATTCGGCTACCTGACGCTAGATCGCTTTGTCGACGGGCGCGATCTGTGGCTTTTGTCCACAGGCACCGGGGTGGCGCCGTTTCTGTCGATCCTGCAGGACTTCGAAGTCTGGGAGAAATTCGAGCGCATCATTCTGGTGTACAGCGTGCGCGAAGCGCGGGAGTTGGCTTATCAGGAGTTGATTGCCGGACTTACGCAGCGTGAATACCTCAGCGAATACGCGCACAAATTGCAGTTCATCGCCACGGTGACGCGTGAAGCGCACCCCGGTGCACTGCACGGGCGCATCACCACATTGATTGAAAGCGGTGAGCTGGAGCGCGCAGCGGGCGTGGCGCTGTCGGCGGAGCACTCACGGGTCATGCTGTGCGGCAATCCGCAGATGATCGATGACACACGCGCGTTGCTGAAAAAGCGCCACATGAGCCTAAGCCTGACGCGTCGGCCCGGTCAGGTGGCGGTGGAAAACTACTGGTAAACAAACGGCGCCTCGAAGGCGCCGTTGTTTCTATCGTGCACAGAATTCAGGGCCGGGTGTTCTGGGCCTTGAGCAAGTCGCGGATCTCGCCGAGCAACTCTTCTTCCTTGGTCGGAACCGGTGGCAGGGTAGGGGCCACGGCTTCTTCGCGTTTGAGGCGGTTGATGGCTTTGACGCCCATGAAGATCGCGAAAGCGACGATCACGAAGTCCAGAACACTCTGGATGAACTTGCCGTAAGCCAGCATGACCGCAGGGGCATTGCCCTCGGCGGCCTTGAGCGTGATGGCCAAGTCACTGAAATCCACCCCACCGATCAGCAGGCCGATTGGCGGCATGATCACGTCACCGACAAACGACGAAACAATCTTGCCGAAGGCCGCACCGATGATGATACCGACGGCCATGTCGACCACATTGCCTTTGACCGCGAAGGCCTTGAACTCACTTAGCACGCCCATAGTTATTTCCTTGTTACAGATGAGTTTGGTGTACGCAGTGTAAATCAGCAAAACGCGTCCTGCGCGAAACACCTTCTTACAATGCCCGTTTTTATCGACACATCAATCGGCGATTAGTTTGCAAAGTGCCATCAATCGCGCGCGAAATATACGGTAACTCGCTGATCGAACAGCCAATTTTCTCAATCATGGCGTTACGTTCTTTCTATTTATGTTCGACGTCGCAGGCCTCTAGCCTTGGCTTGGCGCATCTGGATGCGCCCCAAAATAACCAGAGGATCCTGATATGAACTCCGCACTTGGACTGGGGGCTTTTCCCCGTCGCCGCACCCTCGGTGTACTCACCGCCAGCCTGTTGACCTTCTCCGTAAACGCCGCGCCCCTGACCCGCGATAACGGGGCTGCGGTCGGCGACAATCAGAACTCGCAGACCGCCGGCGCCAACGGCCCGGTGCTGCTGCAGGATGTACAGCTGATTCAGAAGCTGCAGCGTTTCGACCGTGAGCGCATTCCCGAGCGTGTGGTTCACGCCCGCGGTACCGGCGCCCATGGCACCTTCACCGTGACCAACGATCTCAGCGACCTGAGCAAGGCCAAGGTCTTTGCCGCCGGTCAGACAACGCCGGTGTTCGTGCGTTTCTCTGCGGTGGTGCACGGCAATCACTCGCCGGAAACCCTGCGTGATCCGCGAGGTTTCGCCACCAAGTTCTACACCGCCGACGGCAACTGGGATCTGGTCGGTAACAATTTCCCGACCTTTTTCATCCGCGACGCGATCAAGTTTCCCGACATGGTGCACGCGTTCAAACCGGACCCGCGGACCAACCTTGATGACGATTCGCGCCGATTCGATTTCTTCTCCCATGTACCGGAAGCCACCCGTACCTTGACCGAGTTGTATTCGAACTCGGGAACGCCTGCCAGTTATCGAGAAATGGACGGCAACGGCGTACACGCTTACAAGTTGATTAACGCCAAGGGCGAAGTTCACTACGTCAAGTTCCACTGGAAGAGTTTGCAGGGACTTAATAACCTTACGCCAAAGCAAGTCGCGAAAGTTCAGGGTCAGGACTACAGTCACATGACCAATGACTTGGTGAGCAACATCAATAAAGGTAACTTCCCGAAATGGGACTTGTACATTCAAGTGCTGAAACCACAAGATTTGTCCAAGTTTGATTTTGATCCATTAGATGCGACCAAGATCTGGCCAGGTATTCCTGAGCGAAAAGTTGGACAAATGGTATTGAACCGTAATCCGGCAAATGTATTCCAGGAAACCGAACAAGTGGCCATGGCGCCGGCGAATATTGTTCCGGGTATCGAACCCTCTGAAGACCGTTTGTTGCAAGGCCGAGTGTTTTCTTATGCCGATACACAAATGTATCGCCTGGGTGCCAATGCCCTGCAATTGCCGATCAATGCGCCGAAAGTTGCCGTGAACAATGGCAACCAGGATGGCGCGATGAACTTCGGCGCCAGCAACAGTGGTGTGAACTACCAGCCAAGCCGACTGCAACCCCGTGACGAGACGCCAGGCGCGCGTTACAGCCAGTTGGCGCTGTCGGGCAGCACGCAGCAGGCGAAGATCCAGCGTGAGCAGAACTTCAAGCAGGCCGGCGATCTGTATCGCTCGTTCAGCAAGAAGGAACGCCGCGACCTGATCGACAGCTTCGGTGGCTCGCTGGCGACCACCGATGACGAGAGCAAGCACATCATCCTGTCCTTCCTTTATAAGGCCGATCCGGAATACGGCACCGGCGTCACGGAAGTGGCCAAGGGTGACCTCAGCCGGGTCAAGGCGCTGGCGGCCAAATTGGTCGACTGATACCGACATAGCGCACACGGGGCCTGAGCCAGGCCCCGTTCCACGCAAGGAGACTGCTTATGCGAATCTGTTTTTTACTGTTGGCCGGTTGTCTGTCGTTCGCGGCATGGGCGGCACCGGTCGAGCAGACTCCCGAGGCGATCAAGGCCCAGTTACAGGACTACTATTTCGACGCGGCCCGGCGCGGTGATGTGCCGATGCTCGACACGTTCATCGAGTCCGGCTATTCCCTCGACACTCGTGACAGCAAGGGTTACACCGCGCTGATTCTGGCGGCCTATCACGGTCAGGCACCGGCGGTGGAACGTTTGCTCGCTGCTGGCGCCGATGCCTGTGCCCAGGATCAACGCGGCAACACCGCGCTGATGGGGGCCATTTTCAAAGGTGAACTACAGATCGCCCGACGCCTGATGGCCACCGATTGCAGCCCCGACCAGCGTAACGGTGCCGGGCAGACGGCGGCGATGTACGCCGGGTTGTTCAAGCGTCTGGAATTGCTCGATGCACTGAAGGCCAAGGGCGCGGACCTGAATGCCGAAGATCCGTTGGGCAACAGCGCCGCGCGTCTGGCCAACGGCGAAATCCGCACCGCCACGCCGCGCTGAGCGGTGGCTGCGTTATCATCGCGGTTTTTGCCGGGGGATCCAGATGGCCAAGGCCAAGCGCATGTACGGCTGCACTGAGTGCGGCGCAACCTTTCCCAAATGGGCGGGCCAGTGCGGCGAGTGCGGCGCCTGGAACACCCTGACTGAAACCATGATCGAAAGCGGCGGGGCCACGGCGCCGACCGGCCGCACCGGCTGGGCCGGGCAGCAGGCGCAGATCAAGACCCTGGCCGAAGTCAGCATCGAAGAGATTCCGCGCTTCTCCACCGCGTCCGGTGAACTGGACCGGGTCCTTGGCGGCGGTTTGGTCGACGGTTCGGTGGTGCTGATCGGTGGTGATCCGGGGATCGGCAAATCGACGATCCTGTTGCAGACCCTGTGCAACCTCGCCAAAAGCATGCCCGCCCTGTACGTCACCGGCGAAGAATCCCAACAGCAAGTGGCCATGCGTGCCCGGCGCCTCGGCTTGCCGCAGGATCAACTGCGGGTGATGACCGAAACCTGCATCGAAACCATCATCGCCACGGCCCGTCAGGAAAAACCCAAGGTGATGGTGATCGACTCGATCCAGACGATCTTCACCGAACAGTTGCAATCGGCTCCCGGTGGCGTCTCTCAGGTGCGTGAGAGCGCGGCGCTGCTGGTGCGGTATGCCAAGCAGAGCGGTACGGCGATTTTCCTCGTCGGCCACGTCACCAAGGAAGGCGCACTGGCCGGTCCGCGGGTTCTCGAGCACATGGTCGATACCGTGCTGTATTTCGAAGGCGAATCCGATGGGCGTCTGCGTTTGTTGCGCGCGGTGAAAAACCGTTTTGGCGCGGTCAACGAATTGGGCGTGTTCGGCATGACCGACAAGGGTTTGAAAGAAGTCTCCAACCCTTCGGCGATTTTTCTCACCCGTGCGCAGGAAGAAGTCCCGGGCAGTGTGGTCATGGCGACGTGGGAAGGCACTCGGCCGATGCTGGTGGAAGTGCAGGCGCTGGTCGATGACAGCCATCTGGCCAACCCGCGACGGGTGACGTTGGGCCTGGATCAGAACCGTTTGGCGATGTTGCTTGCGGTTTTGCATCGCCACGGCGGAATTCCGACTCACGATCAGGATGTGTTCCTCAACGTCGTGGGTGGGGTGAAGGTGTTGGAGACGGCTTCAGACCTGGCGCTGATGGCGGCCGTGATGTCGAGCCTGCGCAACCGGCCATTGCCGCATGATCTGTTGGTATTTGGTGAAGTGGGGCTGTCCGGTGAGGTGCGGCCGGTGCCGAGCGGGCAGGAGCGTTTGAAGGAAGCGGCCAAGCATGGCTTCAAACGGGCGATCGTGCCCAAGGGCAATGCGCCGAAGGAATCTCCGCCAGGCCTGCAGATCATTGCCGTGACCCGCCTCGAACAGGCTCTCGACGCGCTCTTCGAATAACTTGAACTCACTGCATAACCTGTGGAGCTGGCTTGCCAGCGATTGCGTTCTGTCCGTCGACATATTCGTCGAGTCTGAAATCGCTATCGCAGGCAAGCCAGCTCCCACAGGGTTCAATTGTGGATTCTAGATTTCGATCAGGGCAGCCAACTCGCGCTCCAGTTCGGCCTCATCCGCCAGATTCAACTCGATCAGGCGCCGCAAGCGCTGGATCGATTCCAGGCTTATATGTCGGCAGACAAAGCCCAACTGGTTATTTTCTTCGTGTGCCAGATGCACATCCATCTTGATATCGACGTCATCGCTCAGGTGAATGTCGACGAAAAAATCCTTCTCCGCATCCCCCAACCACGGCTCCGGCCTTTCGATCAGCAATCCTTTGAGCGACAGGTCGATCAGCTTGACCGGCCAGATGTAATCGCCCTGACTCAGCTCGGTTCTGGCATCGAACGCAATACGTTTGAAGCGACGACGGTTGGCTGGGTGTTCGCTCATGGCGCAATCCTCATGAAGGTTCGCTGACTATAGACCGCGAATGCGGGCGCCAGCCAATCGCTAAAGCGTCTAGACCAACGTCGGGGTATGGCCTTTGGCGCCGTAAGCGCTAAACTCGGGGTGGCTGTCTTTCTTGTCCACCCTGGCTGGAATAATAAAATGAAAAATAATAATAGCCTGCTACGCCACTTACCCTGGCTAGTGCTGGCAATCGTAGGAGCGTGCGCCCTGGGCGTAGTGGCATTGCGCCGCGGCGAGGCGATCAACGCCTTGTGGATCGTGGTCGCAGCCGTGGCCATTTATCTGGTTGCGTACCGTTACTACAGCCTGTTCATCGCTAACAATGTGATGCAACTCGATCCGCGTCGGGCGACCCCCGCCGTGCTCAACAATGATGGTCTGGACTATGTGCCGACCAACAAACACATTCTTTTCGGTCACCACTTCGCCGCGATCGCGGGCGCCGGACCTCTGGTCGGCCCGGTGCTGGCGGCGCAGATGGGCTACTTGCCTGGCACGCTCTGGCTGATTGCCGGCGTGGTGCTGGCGGGCGCGGTGCAGGACTTCATGGTTCTGTTCATGTCGACCCGGCGCAACGGCCGTTCCCTGGGCGACATGGTGCGTGAAGAAATGGGCCGCATTCCCGGTACCATCGCCCTGTTCGGCTGCTTCCTGATCATGATCATCATCCTCGCGGTGCTGGCGCTGATCGTGGTTAAAGCGCTGGCCGAGAGCCCGTGGGGCATCTTCACCGTGATGGCGACCATCCCGATCGCGATGTTCATGGGCATTTACATGCGCTACATCCGCCCGGGCCGTATCGGCGAAATCTCCGTGGTCGGTGTGTTGCTGCTGCTGGGTTCGATCTGGCTCGGTGGGCAGATTGCCGCTGATCCGGTGTGGGCCAAGGCGTTCACCTTCACCGGCGTGCAGATTACCTGGATGCTGGTCGGTTACGGTTTCGTCGCTGCATCGCTGCCTGTTTGGCTGATTCTGGCACCGCGTGACTATCTGTCGACGTTCCTCAAGATCGGCACCATCGTCGCCCTGGCGATCGGTATTCTGATCACCATGCCCGAGCTGAAAATGCCGGCGCTGACCCAGTTTGTCGATGGCACTGGCCCGGTGTGGAAGGGCGGTCTGTTCCCGTTCCTGTTCATCACCATTGCTTGCGGTGCGGTTTCCGGTTTCCACGCGCTGATTTCTTCGGGCACCACGCCGAAGCTGCTGGATAACGAAACCAACGCCCGTTACATCGGTTACGGCGGCATGCTGATGGAGTCGTTCGTCGCCATCATGGCGATGGTTGCCGCTTCGGTGATCGAGCCTGGCGTGTACTTCGCCATGAACAGCCCGGCCGCTGTGGTTGGCAGTGATGTTGCTTCGGTTGCGCAAGTGGTCTCCAGCTGGGGCTTTGCGATCACGCCGGAAGCGCTGCAAGCCGTGGCGCATGACATTGGCGAAACCACCATTCTGGCCCGTGCCGGCGGTGCGCCGACCCTGGCGGTCGGTATCGCGCAGATCCTGCACAGTGTCCTGCCGGGTGAAAACACCATGGCGTTCTGGTACCACTTCGCGATCCTGTTCGAAGCGCTGTTCATCCTGACCGCAGTCGACGCCGGTACTCGTGCCGGTCGTTTCATGCTGCAGGATCTGCTCGGCTCTTTCGTGCCAGCGCTCAAGCGTACTGAATCGTGGACCGCCAACCTGATCGCCACCGCCGGTTGTGTGGCGATGTGGGGCTGGTTGCTGTACCAGGGCGTGATCGATCCACTGGGCGGCATCAACACCCTGTGGCCACTGTTCGGTATCTCTAACCAGATGCTGGCCGGTATCGCGCTGATGCTCGGCACCGTGGTTCTGATCAAAATGAAGCGCCAGCGCTACATCTGGGTCACCCTGCTGCCAGCCACTTGGCTGCTGATCTGCACCACGACTGCGGGCTTCATCAAACTGTTCGATGCCAACCCGGCGATCGGCTTCCTGTCGCTGGCCAAGAAGTACAGCGATGCGCTGGCCAATGGTCAGGTGCTGGCCCCGGCAAAAAGCGTCGAGCAGATGCAGCACGTGATCTTCAACGCTTACACCAACGCAACGCTGACGGCGCTGTTCCTGTTCGTGGTCTTCAGTATCCTGTTCTATGCGCTCAAGGTCGGCATCGCCGCCTGGGGCAAAAAAGAGCGTACGGATAAAGAATCGCCATTCCAGGCTCTGCCGGATGCGTAACCAGAGGATTGCAGCATGTTCAATGACCTGAGTCGCCTCGGTAAATACCTCGGTCAGGCCGCGCGCCTGATGGTCGGCATGCCCGACTACGACACCTACGTCGAGCATATGCAAACCAAGCACCCGGACAAACCGGTGATGAGCTACGAGATGTTCTTTCGCGAACGTCAGGAAGCCCGTTACGGTGGCAAGGGTGGGCCGAAGTGCTGTTGAGCTGACAGCGCAAGGTTGAGGTAATCCCCCTGTGGGAGCGAGCCTGCTCGCGAATACGGAGTGTCAGTTGATGAATGATTTGACTGACACATCGCTTTCGCGAGCAAGCTCGCTCCCACAGTTGTTTTTGTGTTGTTTATTCATTTTGTGAAGGAGATCGAGTTTTGTCCTCTCCCATCCCGGTCACGGTACTTAGCGGTTTCCTCGGCGCCGGCAAGACCACTTTGCTGCGCCATATCTTGAAAGCCGAGCACGGCCTGAAAATCGCCGTGATCGAAAACGAATTCAGTGACGCCGGTATCGACACGCAGCTGTTGGGTGACGAACCGGTGCAAGTCATGACCCTGGCCAACGGCTGCGTGTGCTGCACCATTCACACCGACCTGACCAAAGCGCTTTACCTGCTGCTTGAACGGCTGGACAGCGGCGAAATCGCCTTTGATCGCTTGGTCATCGAGTGCACCGGTCTGGCCGATCCGGCGCCGGTGGCGCAGACCTTCTTTATTGACGAAGAACTGCGCGAGCGCTACCTGCTCGACGGCATCATCACCTTGGTCGATGCCGCGCACGCGGACGTGCACCTGACCCAGACCATCGCCCAGGCGCAGATTGGTTTCGCCGACCGCTTGCTGGTGAGCAAGACTGATCTGGTGGACGAGGCGACTTTCAACGCGTTGAGCGAACGCCTGACGCGAATCAACCGTCGTGCGCCAGTCCGCGTGGTTGAACATGGCAACATTGATCTGGCTGAACTGCTGGATGTGCGTGGCTTCAACCTCAATGCCGATCTTGGCGGCGGATTGAGCCTTCGCCCAGTGAGCAAGGCACCGTCGATTGATCGCATTTCCAGTCTGGTGTTGCGCACAGATCAGCCGCTGGATATCGATCAGCTCAGCGAGTTCATGAATGAACTGCTGGAAGAACACGGCAAGCAATTGCTGCGTTACAAAGGCGTGTTGAACATTGCGGGTGAGGATCGGCGCTTGGTGTTTCAGGGGGTGTTGAAGCTTTACGGTTTCGACTGGGACACTGAATGGGCCGAGGGTGAGGCGCGGGAAAGTGTGATTGTGTTTATTGCTGATGAGTTGCCGGAAGAGAAGATTCGGGCGGGGTTTGCCAGAGTGGCTTCTGCCTGATGGGTTTGTAGTGTCAATGATGACGCCATCGCGAGCAGGCTCACTCCTACAGGGGAACGCGTTTCAAATGTAGGAGCGAGCCTGCTCGCGAAAGCGATCTAACCGACAGCACAATGTTCACGATCTGAACCCAGCAACGTCTGCTCAAGATGATCCAGATGCCGATTCATCAGCATCCCGGCCTTGGAAGCATCCCGATTTTCCACCGCTTCAACCAATGCCAAATGCTCTTGCCATGCGCAACAGCTGTGCGTTTGACGCTCACTTCGCGCAACCGCCAATGACGTCAACGGCACCAGACTGCCGAGAAAATGCGCCAACGGTGCATTCCCCGCCATCTGCGCCAAGTGCAGATGAAACTCCCCGGACAAGCGAATCGCCGCACCACGCCGATCCTGCTCGACAGCCTGACGCTCACGCTCGATCAACCCGCGCAAGCGTTTCAACCCTTCCGCTTGCGCGCGCTGACAGGCCAAATGTACCAGCGTGCTTTCGGCCAGCCGCCGCGCATGCAGGGCCTGTCGTGTCTGCTCCCGATCAGGTGCTGCCACACGCGGCCGATGGTTGGCCCGCAGCACAATGACGTGCTCAAGCGACAACTGCGTCAACACCCGCCGCACATCGGCGCGGCTGGCGCAGAACATCTCTTTCAAGCTGTCCTCGGTAAATCGGCTGCTCGAATCGATGCGCTGTTCCAGAATCGCATCGAACAATCGCGGATAAAGACCCTCTGCCGTTTCGCGCAGGCGGGAGAAGGGCAGGGGCGTCGTGGTCTGGCGAGTGTGTGACGCTGAGGCGAAACTGTTCATGGCCTGTCTCCAATAGAAATCAGCGACTCAAGTTGTCGTCCGGGATGTTCAACTCGATGCCCATCCGTTGACCTTCGCGCAGAATGTGCCGACGCATTTGCGCACTGGCCTGGGCGCTGTTCTTGCTACGAATGGCGCGGACCACCGCTTCGTTTTCTTCGAGGCGCTCGGCCAGATGTTCTGGAGAATTACGCAGCACCTCGGCGCTCTGCTTGAGGGCGTTGCTGGTCTGCTGCACGACGCTCTGGAAAATCGGGTTCGAAGTCAGGGTGAACAGCTCTTCGTGAAAGGCGATGTAGGCGCTGACTCCGGCTTCACTGTCGCCAGCCTCAAGGGCTTCGCGCATGTCCATCAGGGTCAGGCGCAACTGGCCGACTTCCTTGCTGCTGATCGACTGCGCAACCAGACCGACAATGAACGGCTCGAGGGTATAACGCAGTTGCAGCACGTCTTCGAGGCTGGCGCCGGCCACCGCGCTGTCGTGGCTCTGGTTATCGCTCAATTGCGCGTCGAGCACGACCACGCCTTTGCCCGGCATCGAACGGACGAGGCCGAGGGTTTCCAGGACGATCACTGCTTCGCGCAGGCTCGGGCGGCTGATGCCCAATTGTTCGGCCAGTTCGCGCTGGCCCGGCAGCATGTCGCCGGAGCGCCACTGGCCACGGGCCAATGCGGCGCGGAGTTTTTCTACGACTGAGTTGACGACGGTTGATGTGGTTATCAAGGGTCTTGCTCCATTTGCCTGGGGGGAGATAGCCGCAAACTCAAGATCAAAAGATCGCAGCCTGCGGCAGCTCCTACAGGGGTTAAATCAGAACTCCTGCTGGTGCGCCGGAGTTGCTGTTTTACGCGGCTGAAAGGTGTAGCCCTGCTGACCGCTGAGTACTTTGTTGGCGCGTTGCACGTCGATGTCTTTTTCCCAACGGGCGATCGCAACCGTGGCGACGCAGTTGCCGATGAGATTGGTGAGTGCTCGGCCGATGCCCATGAACCAGTCCACTGCCAACACCAGCACCAGACCGACCACCGGGATCGCCGGAATCGCTGTCAGCGTTGCCGCCAGAATCACCAGTGCCGAACCCGGAATCCCGTGGGCACCTTTGGAGGTAATCAGTGACACCAGCAAAATGGTCAGCAGATCGGTCATGGCCAGCGGCGTGCCGGTGGCGTTGGCAATGAACACGATGGCCAGGGTCAGGTAGATCGAGAAACCGTCAAGGTTGAACGAGTACCCGGTTGGAATCACCAAACCAACGGTCGAGCTGCCAATGCCGAGGTGTTCGAGTTTGCGCATGATTTGCGGCAGCACGGCGTCGGACGATGCCGTGCCCATGACGATCAGCAGTTCTTCACGCAGATACTTCAAAAGCGGCCACATGCGCAGGCCGGAGGCACGCATCACCAGACCGAGAATCACACTGACGAACGCGATGCAGGTCAGGTAGAACAAACCGACCAGACTACCCAGATGTTGCAGGGAGTCGAGGCCATATTTGCTGGTGGTGAAAGCGATGGCGCCGAACACGCCGATCGGCGCCAGACGCACGATCATGCCCATGATGCGGAAGATCACGTGGCTCAGTTCGTTGATCAGGCGCGAGATCCCGGAAGCTGCTTCGCCGACCAGATTCAACGCGCTACCGAACAGCACCGAAAACAGCAGCACTTGCAGGATGTTGTTGTCAGCGAAGGCGCCGATCACCGAGGTCGGGATCAGGTCCATCAGGAACTGCGTGGTGGTGTGCATGTGCTGGCTGCGTTCGGCGAGATCGCCCATGTCGGCCGCAGACAGTTGCTCGAGATGGATGTTCGCGCCGCTGCCGATGCCGGTGCTGAAGGCGAAGACCAGGCCGATCACCAGAGCGATGGTGGTCAACACTTCGAAGTAGATCACCGATTTGAGACCGATGCGCCCGACCTTCTTCAGATCGCCGGCGCCGCTGATGCCGCTGACCACCACGCAGAACACGATGAGGCCGATGAGCATCTTGATCAGTTTGATGAAGCCGTCGCCGAGCGGTTTGAGCTGGGCCGAGTATTCAGGAAGGGTCAGCCCGCAGACGATGCCGAGCATCAGTCCGAGAACCACTTGGAGGAAGATTGAACGCGAGCACCATCTGAGCATGGGAGGAATCCTGGTCGGTGTCCTGGCTGCCGTGCGCTTGAACGCATCAGATTCAGAACTTAATTATTGTGGTCTTACCGGTATGTCCAGTGCAGGCGCAGTCTAGGCGCTGGATTTCTTTGATCGCAAGTGAAAAATGACGAATTGGCATGACCGGTCTGACCAGTTGTGCGGCAAGTCCCATTCTTGAGCGGTTCAGGCGTTTGAAAATATTCAGGCGAAAAAAAACCGGCCAATCACTTGGCCGGTTTTTCATGCTGCGGATTTAACGTCGCAATTAAGCGCCGTATACCGGCAGTTTCTTGCAGATGGCTTTGACTTTCTCGCGAACGGCGTCGATCACCGCTTCGTTGTTCAGGTCAGCCAGGATGTCGCAGATCCAGCCGGCCAGCTCTTTGCACTCGGCTTGCTTGAAGCCGCGAGTGGTTACAGCCGGAGTACCGAAGCGCAGGCCGGAAGTGACGAACGGCGAGCGTGGATCGTTTGGCACGGAGTTCTTGTTCACGGTGATGAACGCTTTGCCCAGAGCGGCGTCGGCGTCTTTACCGGAGATGTCCTGCTTGATCAGCGACAGCAGGAACAGGTGGTTCTTGGTACCGCCCGAAACCACGTCGAAACCGCGCTCGATGAACACTTCGGCCATGGCCTGGGCGTTCAGCACCACTTGTTCCTGGTAGGCCTTGAACTCTGGCTGCAGCGCTTCCTTGAAGCAGATCGCTTTAGCGGCGATCACGTGCTCCAGCGGGCCACCCTGGGCGCCCGGGAATACCGCGGAGTTCAGCTTCTTCTCGATGTCGGCGTTGGCGCGCGCCAGGATCAGACCGCCACGTGGACCGCGCAGGGTCTTGTGCGTGGTGGTGGTCACGACGTCAGCGAAAGGCACCGGGTTCGGGTAAACACCCGCGGCAACCAGACCGGCTACGTGAGCCATGTCGACGAACAGGTAAGCACCGACTTTGTCAGCGATGGCGCGGAAACGCGGGAAGTCGAGAATTTGCGAGTAGGCAGAGAAACCGGCCACGATCATTTTTGGCTTGTGCTCAACTGCCAGTCGCTCGACTTCGTCGTAGTCGATCAGGCCGTTGGCGTCGATGCCGTACTGCACAGCGTTGTACAGTTTGCCCGAGGAGGAAACGCTGGCGCCGTGGGTCAGGTGACCGCCGTGGGCCAGGCTCATGCCCAGAATGGTGTCGCCACCTTGCAGCAGGGCCAGGTAAACAGCAGCGTTGGCTTGCGAACCGGCGTGCGGCTGAACGTTGGCGTAATCGGCGCCGAACAGCTCTTTGGCGCGGTCGATGGCCAGTTGCTCAACGATGTCGACGTACTCGCAACCACCGTAGTAACGCTTGCCTGGGTAGCCTTCAGCGTACTTGTTGGTCAGGACCGAGCCTTGAGCTTCCATCACCGCTGGGCTGGTGTAGTTTTCCGAAGCGATCAGCTCAATGTGTTCTTCCTGGCGCTGAGCTTCTTGCTCCATGGCGGCAAAAAGGTCGGCGTCGTACTTGGCAATAGTCAAATCACGGCTGAACATGGCGGTCCTCAAGGATCGGGGGCAGAAAAGGGGGGCATTCTAACCCAATGGGTTTTGGATGGCATATGAAACGACATCATGTCGCAGACAAGTGGCGTTCATGCGCAGATAGATGGTGATTGTGCTGGCCTCAAAAGATCGCAGCCTTCGGCAGCTCCTACAGTAATCCGAGCTGATCCCGAATACTGTGACCGACATCAATCCTTGTAGGAGCTGCCGAAGGCTGCGATCTTTTCGGTCGCGCCGCCGATGTTCAGTCGAACATGAACAGCGCGTCATTGCTGAACTGCGCCTCAAACCGCCCCGCCGGCATCGGCCGCCCGAACAGATAGCCCTGAACCTCATCGCAACCATGTTCGCGCAGGAAGTCCAACTGCTCATGGGTCTCCACACCCTCGGCGATCACCGCCAGATTCAGACTGTGCGCCATGGCGATGATCGCCCGGGCAATCTGCGCGTCCTGCTCACCGGACGGCAGGCCATCGACAAACGTGCGGTCGATTTTCAGCACGTCGATCGGGAATTGCTTGAGGTAGTTCAGCGATGAGTAACCGGTGCCGAAGTCATCGACTGCGATGCTCAGGCCAAGGTTTTTCAGCCCGGCAAGAATCTGCATGGCCTCGCTGACTTCACGCATCAGGATACTTTCGGTCAGTTCCAGCTCCAGGCATGCCGGCGGCAGGCCGGTTTCGCGCAGGATCGTGGCGATCCGCGTGCCGAGCTGGCCATCGGAGAACTGCCGCGCCGAGATGTTCACCGACACCTTCGGCACGCGTACACGATTCTGGTGCCAGGTCTTCAGCTGACGGCACGCTTCGCTGATCACCCAATCGCCAACGTCGACCACCAGACCAAGCTCTTCGAGCACCGGAATGAAATCCCCCGGCGGCACCAGTCCACGACGTGGATGGCGCCAGCGCAACAGCGCTTCGGCGCCGGTCAGACGCTTGCCGTCGCCGCTGAATTGCGGTTGGTAATACAGGACGAATTCGTTCTGTTCCAAGGCATGGCGCAAGTCGCTTTCCAGCTCCAGACGCTCCAGCGCACTGGCGTTCATGTCGGCCTGATAGAACTGGAAGTTGTTCTTGCCGCGCTCCTTGGCGTGGTACATCGCGGTGTCGGCGTTCTTCATCAACTGGCTGAGTTCGTTGCCGTCCTGCGGACTCAGGGCGATGCCGATACTGGCGGTGACGAAGAACTCGCGACCTTCGAGCACGAACGGCCGCACCAAGCTGCCGAGGATCTGTTCGGCGACATGAATCGCCCGGTTCAACGCCATTTCGCGACTGGAGCGATGTTGCAGCAGCAGCGTGAATTCGTCACCGCCCATGCGCGCCACAGTGTCGTCATCGTCGACGCAGGCCAGCAGGCGCGTGGCCATGTCTTTCAACATGCGGTCGCCGGCGGCGTGGCCGAGGGAGTCGTTGATCGGTTTGAAACGGTCGAGGTCGAGGAACATCAGCACCACCCACGACTTCTGCCGCTCGGCCGATTGCAGCGCGGTGTGCAGGCGATCCTGGAACAGCGTGCGGTTCGGCAAATGGGTCAGGGCGTCGTAGTAGGCGAGGCGGTGAATCCGCTGCTCGCTGGCCTTGCGCTCGCTGATGTCGCTGAAGAAACACACGTAACTGGCCAGATCGCCCTCGTCGTCGAGCACCGCGGTGATGCCGACCCACGCTGGGTAATGCTCGCCGTTGCGGCGCTTGAGCCAGACTTCGCCTTCCCAGGTGCTGTGCTGATGCAGTTGTTTGAGCACGTAACGCAGGTGCGCGTCCTGTTGTTCGTCGACGGTGAGCATGTTCGGCAACTGATCAAGCACTTCGCTCACCGCGTAACCGCTGACGCGGCTGAAGGCTTCGTTGGCTTGCACGATGTAACCGGCCGGGTCGGTGATCAGAATCGCCGAGGTCGAATGCTCGAAAACCGTGGCGGCCATGCGCAGGTCTTTTTCGGCGCGGCGCTGCTGACTGATGTCGCGACCGACACCGAGCACGCCTTCGAACGCGCCGTGCTCGTCCCACACCAGCACCAGACGCAACTCGATCGGGATCTTGCGGCCATCGGCGCGCAGGCAGTCGAACAGGAACAATTGCGTTTGCACCTGATTGCGCAACACCGCCAATTGCTCGGGCTTGTCCAGCGCCTTGCTGACCCGATCCATCAGCGTATAGATGCCGCTCAATTGCTGCGGGTTGGCGATGGTCGATTGCCAGCCGTTCTGGAAAATCCACTCGGCGTCGTAGCCCAGTACCGCCTGCACCGACGGGCTGACGTAGTTCAGCGAGAGCTTGCTGTCGGTGGAAAAAATCACGTCACTGATGCTTTCGGCGAGCATGCGATAACGCTGCTCGCTGTCACGCAGGGATTCGCTGGCTTCGATCTGTTCGGTGATGTCCTTGGCCACGCCGATGATTCGCGTCACCTGATCGTGTTTGTCGCGAGCCAACGCCTGTTCGCGAATGTCGAAACGCCGCCATTTGCCGTCGCGATGGCGGAAGCGCAGTTGGCACTGGAGCAACTGACTGTAACCGGCGTGCCGCTGCATCTGCCGCGAGCGATGGTAGTAGTCGGCGTCTTCCGGGTGCAGGAGGATTTCCCAGAAATACTCGCCCATCTGATGCAGTTCAGTGCGGTTGTAGCCGAGGGTTTGACCGAGGTGGTGGTTACTGAAAATCATCCGCTGGCTGATCACGTCCTGCACGTACAGATGATCCGGCACGGTGCGCACCACGTCCGACCAGAAGCCTTCGCGTTCGAGCAGCGACAGTTCGATCAGCTTGCGGCTGGTGATGTCGTTGATGCTGAGGATCACCGCTTTGTAGTCGTGCTGCTCGATCGGCAGGCGCAACACCATCCACAGGTGCTGGTCGCGGCCATTGATGTCCGGCAGTTTGATTTCCAGTTCCAGCTGCTTCTGTTGCTGCAGGACGGCGTCGAGTACTTGATTGCCGATGGCGCACTGGCGGTGTGGATGGCCATCGATCAACAGTTGCCAGGCGTGCTCGCAAGAGTTGACGTTGAGCAGTTGCAACGCGACCTGGTTGACCTCGGTGACGCGCAATTCCTGCAGCAGTTGCTGACGTTGCGCCGGCTGGTCGAGCCAGGCTTTGAGCTGGTCGCTGGTCTGGATCTGCGCCTTGTCGAACACCTGCTTGAGGCCGGACAGATCAAGCACACACAGCGCCACGCCGGTGCCTTCGAAAATGTCTTGATAGCGTCGGCGACCCTCATGCAACTGGCGCTGGCGGCGGCGCATGTTGAGCAGGGCGATCACCGGCAGCATCGAGAACGCCAGACCCAGCAGGCATTTGCCGATAAACGCCGGCAGCAATTCTTCGAGCACGCGCTGGCGATCGAACAGGCCACGCAATTGCCAGTCGCTGCTGCTCAGTGGCACGGTCAACACCGTGTTGGCCATGTCGTCCGGACTCAAGACGCCGGGCCTGGCCGAAGGCTGCGCTTCGTCGCGGCTGATGATCTGATGGTTGAGGCGGTTTTCCACCAGCCACAACGGGCGGATGCCGGTTTCGCCCTGTTTGGTCAGCGAGTCGAAGAACGTCGGGGTCAAGCGCAGTACCCAATAACCGCGCGTGCTGCCGCTGGCCTGATGCAATAACAGATGCACCACAGAACCGTCGTCGGCGTTGCTGAAGTAATGTGCCTGTGCACGGCTGCGGCGCACCAGTTCGCTCAGGTAATCGGCGTCGTGGCTGTTGTCGGCACTGTCGCTGATGATTTTGCCGGAAGGGGTGAGCAAGGCCAGGCTGCGCAAATCGGGCAGCGATTGCTGGAGCTTGCGCAGCAACGCCTGCTGTTCGTCGGCTGATTGCGGTTGTTCGACGATCGGTAGCAGGTTGAGGGCGATTTGCGCGTTCAGCGCCATGTTCAGGCTGACCTGCGAGGCGAGGTCGGCGGTGTAATCAATGGTGTACTGGCGCTGGTTTTTCTGGGTTTCGCGCAGTTGATCGAGCAGTTGCCAGAACAGCAATGCGAGCAACAAAAGCACAAGCGTCGCCAGCGCACCCTTTAATGTACCGCGCAGGGACGAGCCGGGCGCCGGTGGGGTGCTGCTCACAGAAGCTGGCGGAGTGACATTGGACAAGCTGTAATCCTGCGATTTGGCTGGACTGGCGCGACGTGCACTATAAGCCGGACGCCCAAAGGGCGGCTAGCATGCCTTGAGTCGTGGCGAAGTGCCAGCCCCGCGCGGCTGGACTGCCTTTCATCATTCAGGTAGCTTTGCCGGTTACGCGGGAGCCCAGACACTGTTAAAACTACTGCGCTCGGAAATACTGCGTTGAAAACAGGCTCGGACTGCTCATTTACAACCCGTAAACTCCGCGTCCTCGCCTGTTTTCGCCTTGTCTTTCCTTCGCTCGTTACGTTTTAACAGCGTCTGGTCCAGCTCCTAGACTCAGACTTTTTCAGCGCGCACGCATTGATAACCATCAAGTGAACGACGCGCATGGTCTGGCCGGGCTTCGCCTGCGCTGCAATCATTCATCTGTCACTGACCCAAGGTTCTCCATGGCTCAATACGTCTTCACCATGCATCGGCTGGGCAAAGTTGTTCCGCCGAAGCGGGAAATTCTCAAAAACATTTCGCTGTCGTTTTTCCCCGGCGCCAAGATCGGCGTACTCGGCCTCAACGGTTCGGGTAAGTCCACGCTGCTGAAAATCATGGCCGGCGTCGACACCGAGTTCGAGGGCGAAGCCCGTCCGATGCCGGACCTGAACATCGGTTATCTGCCACAAGAGCCACAACTTGACCCGACCAAGACCGTGCGTGAAGTGGTCGAGGAAGCGGTCAGCGTGATCAAGGATGCGCAAGCGCGTCTGGACGAGGTCTACGCCGCTTACGCCGATCCGGATGCCGACTTCGACAAGCTCGCCGCCGAGCAAGCCAAACTCGAAGCGATCCTGCAGGCCAGCGATGGGCACAACCTTGAGCGTCAACTGGAAGTCGCTGCCGACGCCCTGCGTCTGCCGGCCTGGGACGCAAAAGTAGAACACCTGTCCGGTGGTGAAAAGCGTCGTGTGGCCCTGTGCCGTCTGCTGCTGTCCGCCCCGGACATGCTGCTGCTCGACGAACCGACCAACCACTTGGACGCTGACTCCGTGGCGTGGCTGGAGCACTTCCTGCACGACTTCCCGGGCACCGTGGTAGCGATCACGCACGACCGCTACTTCCTCGACAACGTCGCCGGCTGGATTCTCGAACTCGACCGCGGCGCGGGCATTCCGTACGAAGGCAACTACTCGGGTTGGCTTGAAGCCAAGTCCGATCGACTGGCTGCGGAATCCAAGCAGCAGTCGGCCCACGAAAAAGCCATGAAAGAAGAACTGGAGTGGGTGCGCAAAGGCGCGAAAGCCCGCCAGTCGAAATCCAAGGCACGTCTGCAACGCTTCGAGGAAATGCAATCGCAGGAATTCCAGAAGCGCAGCGAAACCAACGAGATCTACATCCCGGCCGGTCCGCGCCTGGGCGACAAGGTCATCGAATTCAAGAACGTCACCAAGGGCTACGGCGATCGCGTGCTGATCGACAACCTGTCGTTCTCGATGCCGAAGGGCGCCATCGTCGGCGTGATCGGCGGTAACGGTGCCGGTAAGTCGACCCTGTTCCGCATGCTGATGGGCAAGGAAACACCGGATTCGGGCAGCATCGAAGTCGGCGAAACCGTGCAACTGGCCTGCGTCGATCAGAGCCGTGACGACCTGGATGGCAGCAAGACTGTGTTCCAGCAGATCTCCGACGGTTCCGACCAGATCCGCATCGGCAACTACGAGATTCCGTCGCGTACTTATGTCGGTCGCTTCAACTTCAAGGGCGGCGATCAGCAGAAGTTCGTCAAGGATCTGTCCGGTGGTGAGCGCGGTCGTCTGCACCTGGCGCTGACCCTGAAGGAGGGCGGCAACGTCCTGCTGCTCGACGAACCGTCCAACGACCTCGACGTTGAAACCCTGCGTTCCCTGGAAGAAGCCCTGCTGGACTTCCCGGGCGCTGCGATTGTGATCTCTCACGATCGGTGGTTCCTTGACCGTGTGGCGACACACATCCTGGCGTACGAAGACGACTCGCAAGCGATCTTCTTTGAAGGTAACTACACCGAGTACGAAGCCGATCGCAAAAAGCGTCTCGGCGAAGCGGCTGCCCAGCCGCACCGGGTACGTCACAAGAAACTGGCCTGATATCGGGTTGGTTGCATGAAAAAGCGGAGCCTTCGGGCTCCGTTTTTTTTTGCCTGGTTTTTCAGGGATACCGAGTTGGATTCATCGCTGGCAAGCCAAGCTCCCACAGGGTTTTGTGGGGTGTTCGAGATAGGTGTTTCACCGATGTCCACTGTGGGAGCTGGCTTGCCAGCGATGGCGGTATAACTGTTGGTGCATCACTTGAATTTGATCTCACCATTCAGGTGCAAAACTGGGTAAAAACCAGCCGGATTTATATCCTGTGCACCATTTAATTTCATAACTGCGACATCTTGCTCTGTTCCTGTGCGCATTTCGTTTGTTACAGTCCGGCCCAATCTCCTCCAACGACAATAAATTTGCCGAGACTTTTGCCATGATCGAATCCGTTGAATCCTTCCTCGCCCGCCTGAAAAAACGCGATCCGGATCAACCCGAATTTCACCAGGCCGTCGAAGAAGTCCTGCGCAGTCTGTGGCCGTTCCTCGAAGCCAATCCGCATTACCTGAACTCGGGGATTCTGGAACGTATCTGCGAGCCGGAGCGTGCCGTGGTGTTCCGCGTGTCATGGGTCGACGATCAGGGCAAAGTGCAAGTCAATCGCGGTTTCCGCATCCAGATGAACAGCGCCATCGGCCCGTACAAGGGCGGCTTGCGCTTTCACCCATCGGTGAACCTGGGCGTGCTGAAATTCCTCGCCTTCGAGCAGACCTTCAAGAACTCCCTGACCTCGTTGCCGATGGGCGGCGGCAAGGGCGGTTCCGACTTTGATCCGAAGGGCAAGAGCGACGCTGAAGTCATGCGCTTCTGTCAGGCGTTCATGAGCGAGTTGTATCGCCATATTGGCGCCGACGTTGACGTGCCGGCCGGTGATATCGGTGTCGGTGCGCGCGAGATTGGCTTCCTCTTCGGCCAGTACAAACGCTTGAGCAACCAGTTCACCAGCGTACTGACCGGCAAGGGCATGACCTACGGCGGCAGCCTGATTCGTCCGGAAGCCACCGGTTTCGGTTGCGTGTATTTCGCTGAAGAAATGCTCAAGCGTCGCGGGCAGGGCGTTGAAGGCAAGCGCGTGGCGATCTCCGGTTCCGGCAACGTTGCGCAATACGCGGCGCGCAAAGTGATGGATCTGGGCGGCAAGGTGATTTCCCTGTCCGACTCCGAAGGCACGCTGTATTGCGAAGCCGGGTTGAGCGAAGAGCAGTGGCTGGCGCTGCTGGAACTGAAAAACGTTAAACGCGGGCGCATCAGTGAATTGGCGGCAGCGTTCGGTCTGGAATTCCGCGCCGGCCAGTTGCCGTGGTCGCTGCCGTGCGACATCGCGCTGCCGTGCGCTACGCAGAATGAGCTCGACGCTGAAGCCGCACACGCGTTATTGCGCAATGGCTGCGTGTGCGTGGCTGAAGGCGCGAACATGCCGACCACACTGGAGGCTGTGGATATCTTTATCGAGGCCGGGATTCTGTTCGCCCCGGGCAAAGCATCCAACGCCGGCGGCGTGGCGGTGAGTGGTCTGGAGATGTCGCAGAACGCCATGCGCCTGCTGTGGACGGCGGGTGAGGTGGACAGCAAGCTGCACGCGATCATGCAGTCGATCCATCACGCTTGCGTGCATTACGGCGAAGAGAACGGGCGGATCAACTACGTCAAAGGTGCGAACATCGCCGGCTTCGTCAAAGTCGCCGACGCGATGCTCGCGCAGGGCGTGGTTTAAGCCGGTTCGATGCGGATCACTTCAATCATTTGATCGCCGGCGGGGCGCTGCCACAGCACCTCGTCGTTGAGTCGGGCACCGAGCAGCGCCCGGCCCAAGGGTGAGCCCCAATTGATCAGGCCTTTGCTGGCATCGGCCTGATCTTCGCCGACCAGTTGCACCCGGCGTTCGGTGTCGTGCTCATCGGCGTAGGTCACCCAACTGCCGATCTGCACTTTGTCTCTGGACGTTGCTGCTACGGCGACTTGTGCGCTGCTCAGGCGCTGATTGAAATAACGCAAATCACGTTGCAGATCCGCCAGCCGTCGCTTGTCGGCCTGCTCACCTCTGGCTGATTGTTCGGCATGCAGGCTTTGCAGCTCGGCGACTTTGGCCTGCAACTGCGCCAACCCTTGCGGCGTGACGTAATTGGGCTGCTCGCTGACCTGTCGTTCAACCGGCTGATCGGCTTGTGCGGCGGCGTTGTCTTCGTTGACGAATGCGCGACTCATGGTGTCCTCCTCGTATGAGGTTTGGGCCATGCTCGCAGGCATTTGGTTTCACTGGATGTCTGGAAGCGACCTATTGCGAGCGATAAGCCCGTCCGGCGTCCTGATCTTTCTGCTGCTGCCAGGCGCGTTCTCGTTCGTCCCAGTGTTCGTTGCGATACTCTTCGCGTCCCTTGTTTTCCAGCATCGCCTGACACTGGCGGAAGCCGTCGGTCCAGCCTTCGGCGTATTGCTTGTCTTTAAGATAGCGCGGCACGTTCTTGCGAAACTCGCCGCTGATCGAACCGGCCGCCTGGCGACCGCTGATGCAACCGTCATCGAAGCCGTCGGCGAAGGCCGGTGGATAACCCTTGGCGATCAGATCTTCATGGGTGGTCTGGCAACCGCCCAGCAACAACACAACACCCAACCAACCCGCACACCGCCACATCGCACTCTCCCGCGCCGGTTGTCCGGCTTATGGGGAAAGTCTAGAAGGGGATTCGTTGGTGGGGTGTGAAAGAAAGATCAAAAGATCGCAGCCTGCGGCAGCTCCTACAGGTGAAACACATTCCAAATGTAGGAGCTGCCG
>NZ_AKJR01000010.1:0-30528 GCF_000282235.1 Pseudomonas sp. GM24
CAGCCTTCGGCAGCTCCTACAGGTAGAACGCATTCCCATGTAGGAGCTGCGGCACGCTGCGATCTTTTGACCTTCAGGCGCCAAAGGCGTCTTTGAGGAATCCGGGGGCGATGTAGCGCTGATAGTGCGCTTCCGACAGCAGGAAGAATTCCCGATCAATGGCATCACGCAATTCCGGCAGGTTCCAGTCGCGAAACTCCGGCAGCAACACCATCCCGTAGGCTTCCAGATTAATGATCACCCGCGCGCCACGGGCAATCAGCTGATACGCCCAGCAATACTCCGACTGATGCGGCACGAAGCGGATCTTGCGCTGTTCCAGCTGTTCGCGCAGGCGCGCCGAATCGAAAATCTCGACCTTGCCCGCCATCACTTGTGACAGCAATTGCTCCAGACGCAGCCACACTGCACGCTTTTCCTCCTCGTTGTACTCATTCCAGTGGATCACTTCGTGGTGGAAACGCTTGCAGCCACGGCACACCAGATCACCGTAAACAGTGGAGCAGAGGCCGACGCAGGGGGTCTTGATGGTCTGATTGGGCATAAGATAGGCAAAACACTGAAACGCGGAACAGGTCGGCATGTTAGCCCTTTGTCGGGCATTGATCACCCCTCAAACATCAGGGTCACAGCCGCGCGCGGCATTTGCCCCGGCCACGCGCATTGCCACGAAAGTCCAATAGAGCGCGACTTACCTTTAAATTTTTTTTGCCGTAGAATCAGCCAGCCTTTTAAGGCGCCAATGTCCGTTAGAAGCTGTTTTCAAAGCGTCACGAGCACAGTCGTTCCTTCAGAGCGGTGTTGGCGATGGATTTCTCCAGCGGGGAAAAATCCACCGCCAACCCTCATCAGCTCCCCGTTCTGCAGGCGTAAAACTTTGAAAGCAGCTTCTGTAAGGAATTGCCGGTAATTCTGGCCGAACGACCCACAACGTCGTGAGGAGCATGAGTACGGCAATTTCGGGATGAGCGTCCCGGACACCCATTTGGGACCACTGATGAGGGTAATAACTGTGCTTGAAGCCTACCGCAAACATATCGAAGAGCGTGCAGCCCTGGGTATCGTTCCCCAGCCGCTTAACGCCGAACAAACAGCAGGCCTGGTCGAGCTGCTGAAAAACCCTCCGGCTGGCGAAGAAGAATTTCTCGTTGACCTGATCACCAATCGCATTCCACCAGGCGTGGACGAAGCGGCCTATGTCAAAGCCGGCTTCCTGTCTGCACTGGCCAAAGGCGAAGTTTCCTCCCCTCTGCTGGACAAAAAGCGCGCTGTAGAACTGCTCGGCACCATGCAGGGCGGCTACAACATCGTGACCCTGGTTGACCTGCTGGACGACGCCGAACTGGCGCCAGTCGCTGCCGCGCAACTCAAGCACACCCTGCTGATGTTCGATGCGTTCCACGACGTGGCGGAAAAAGCCAAGAACGGCAACGCTCACGCTAAAGCCGTGCTGCAATCCTGGGCTGACGGCGAGTGGTTCAAGAACCGTCCGACCCTGGCCGACAAGATCAGCCTGCGCGTCTTCAAGGTTACCGGCGAAACCAACACCGACGACCTGTCCCCTGCTCCAGATGCCTGGTCGCGTCCAGACATCCCGCTGCACGCCCTGGCCATGCTGAAAATGGCCCGTGACGGCATCGTTCCTGATCAGCAGGGCGCCATCGGCCCGATGAAGCAGATCGAAGAAATGCGCGGTCAAGGCTTCCCGATCGCCTACGTCGGTGACGTGGTCGGTACCGGTTCCTCGCGTAAATCGGCGACCAACTCGGTACTGTGGTTCTTCGGCGACGACGTTCCTTACGTGCCGAACAAGCGCGCTGGCGGTTTCTGCTTCGGCAGCAAAATCGCTCCGATCTTCTACAACACCATGGAAGATGCCGGCGCACTGCCAATCGAGTTCGACGTTTCCAACATGAACATGGGCGACGTGATCGACCTGTACCCGCATGCTGGCAAAGTCTGCAAACACGGCACCGACGAAGTCCTGACCACCTTCGAAATGAAAACCCCGGTGCTGTTGGACGAAGTCCGTGCCGGCGGCCGTATCCCGTTGATCATCGGCCGTGGCCTGACCGAGAAGGCTCGCGCCGAACTGGGTCTGCCTCCGTTCGATCTGTTCAAGAAGCCGGAAGCTCCAGCTGAAAGCACCAAGGGTTTCACCCTGGCGCAGAAAATGGTTGGTAAAGCTTGCGGTCTGGCAGAAGGCCAAGGCGTTCGTCCTGGCACCTACTGCGAACCGAAGATGACCACCGTAGGTTCTCAGGACACCACCGGTCCAATGACCCGTGACGAACTGAAAGACCTGGCGTGCCTGGGCTTCTCCGCTGATCTGGTGATGCAGTCCTTCTGCCACACCGCGGCGTATCCAAAGCCGATCGACGTGACCACCCACCACACCCTGCCTGACTTCATCATGACCCGCGGCGGCGTTTCCCTGCGTCCGGGCGACGGCATCATCCACTCGTGGCTGAACCGCATGCTGCTGCCAGACACCGTCGGTACCGGTGGTGACTCGCACACCCGTTTCCCGATGGGCATTTCGTTCCCGGCCGGTTCCGGTCTGGTTGCGTTTGCTGCGGCCACCGGCGTTATGCCGCTGGACATGCCGGAATCGATCCTGGTGCGCTTCAAAGGCAAAATGAAACCTGGCATCACCCTGCGTGACCTGGTTCATGCGATTCCTTACTTCGCTATCCAGAACGGCCTGCTGACCGTCGAGAAGAAAGGCAAGAAAAACGCCTTCTCCGGCCGCATCCTGGAAATCGAAGGTCTGGAAGGTCTGACCCTGGAGCAGGCGTTCGAACTGTCCGACGCCTCGGCCGAACGTTCGGCTGCCGGTTGCACCATCAAGCTGTCGAAAGAATCGATCACCGAGTACCTGAACTCCAACATCACCCTGCTGCGCTGGATGATCGGCGAAGGCTACGGCGATGCTCGTACTCTGGAACGTCGTGCTCAAGCGATGGAAGCCTGGGTGGCCAACCCGGAACTGATGGAAGCCGATGCCGACGCCGAATACGCCGAAGTCATCGAAATCGATCTGGCCGACATCAGCGAGCCGGTACTGTGCGCGCCGAACGACCCGGACGATGCCCGTCTGCTGTCCAGCGTTGCTGGCGAGAAGATCGACGAAGTGTTCATCGGTTCGTGCATGACCAACATCGGTCACTTCCGCGCTGCCGGTAAGTTGCTGGATCAGGTCAAAGGTCAGCTGCCAACCCGTCTGTGGCTGTCGCCGCCGACCAAGATGGACGCTCACCAACTGACCGAAGAAGGCTACTACGGCATCTACGGCAAGGCTGGCGCACGCATGGAAATGCCAGGCTGCTCGCTGTGCATGGGTAACCAGGCACGCGTTGAGCCGAACAGCACCGTGGTGTCGACGTCGACCCGTAACTTCCCGAACCGTCTGGGCGACGGCGCGAACGTCTACCTGGCTTCGGCTGAGCTGGCGTCCGTTGCTTCGATCCTGGGTCGCCTGCCGACTGTCGAGGAGTACATGGAATACGCTGGCAAGATCGACAGCATGGCGGCCGATATCTACCGCTACCTGTCCTTCGACCAGATCGCCGAGTTCCGTGAAGCTGCTGCGAACGCCAACATCCCGGTCGTTCAAGCCTAACGTAACAACGCAATGAAAAACGCCGCCCATCGTGAGATGAGCGGCGTTTTTTTATGCCTGATGGAGGGTGGTTGTCTGTTCGGGCCTCATCGCTGGCAAGCCAGCTCCCACAGGGGTTTATGGCGTTTTCAAGAGGCTGAGTTTTACACATGACCCTATGGGAGCTGGCTTGCCAGCGATGGCGGAGTGTCAGTCGACATCGTTGCCAATGACTCACCCCTTTCGCGAGCAAGCTCAGCTCCCGAGCCAAAAAAAACCGCTGTGCCCGGGCAGGCACAGCGGTTTTTATCGATTGAAGCCGTGTTACATCGTCAGCTTGTAAACCAGTGCCGAAATCGCTACCAGACCTACCGCCGTCACAAACACGTTAGACGCCTGACCACGATAGCGTGCCATCGCCGGAACCTTGCGAATCGCATACATCGGCATCAGGAACAGAATCGCCGCGATTACCGGGCCGCCTACAGTTTCGATCATGCCCAGAATGCTCGGGTTCAGCGTCGCGATGATCCAGCAGATCACTAGCATGAATGCCGCCACGATACGATCCAGTGCCTTGGCGCTCGGACGCTTGCCGCTCTTCACGATCAAGCCTTTCAGGCCCTCACTGGCACCGATGTAGTGACCGAGGAACGATTTGGAGATCGCCACGAACGCAATCAGCGGCGCCGCAAAGGCGATGGTCGGGTTGCTGAAATGGTTGGCCAGATAAGACAGGATCGACAGATTCTGCTCTTTGGCTTCCGCCAATTGCTCTGGCGACAACGTCAGTACGCAACTGAACACGAAGAACAGCACCATCAGCACCATCAACGCGTGTGCGCGGGACAGAATCTGCGAGCTGCGCTCTTCAGCGTGGACGCCGTAACGACGCTTCTGATCGACTGCAAACGCCGAGATGATCGGCGAATGGTTGAACGAGAACACCATCACCGGAATTGCCAGCCACAGCGTGTGCAGCAACGCAGACGGTGCCGGCACGTGCGAAGCGGTGGCGAGGATGCCGCCGTTCCAGTGCGGAATCAAATAAACGGCGAGAAACAACAGCGCGACAATAAACGGATAGACCATCAGGCTCATGGCCTTGACGATCGCCTGCTCGCCACAACGTACCACCGCCAGCAAGCCGAGGATCAGCACGAACGACAGCAGCGCGCGCGGTGGCGGTGTGATGTGCAGTTGATGCTCGAGGAAACTGGCGACCGTGTTGGTCAGGCCGACGCTGTAAATCAGCAGGATCGGGAAAATGGCGAAGAAGTACAGCAGCGTGATCAGCGCACCGGCCTTGATGCCGAAATGCTGCTCGACCACTTCAGTGATGTCGGCGCCTTCGCGACCGGAAAGCACAAAGCGGGTCAGGCCACGGTGGGCGTAGAACGTCATCGGGAACGCCAACAGCGCAAGGATCACCAGCGGCCAGAAACCACCCAGCCCTGCGTTGATCGGCAAAAACAGTGTGCCGGCGCCGATGGCCGTCCCAAACAGTCCCAACATCCAGGTGGTGTCCTGGCGATTCCAGCTCGAAAGTTCAGCGGGTGCTGCTGCATCAAAGCGCTCTTCGACGCTATTGGCCTGATCATTCATCCGGTCGGATCTCCGCATTCCGGTCACTTGCCACTCGGTCAGGACGCGTCGGAAAAAACCGACAGACATGCTCCGGCCGAAACAGGGGCGCGATTCTCCGTGATAAATGAGCAGAAGCAAAGACTTAGCTGAGGAATGGTTGTGCGGAGCAGATCAGCGGGGTGTCGTTTTCGGATTAATAGCTGTCGCCCCCAGCTAAGTTGAATGTCGCTTTTAGCGCGCATCCAAGCTAAGCGGTCTCTGGAAAACATTTCAGATCGAACGAAGCACTATCGTCCCGATGGTGATGACGACCAGCGCAAATATTGCCCCCATACTGAACCTGAATAATTCTGAGCGAATCTCAGCCGGGGACAGACCTCTGGCCTCTTCAGCGAACTCGGCGTCCTCTCGTCGAAGTCGTTCAGCTCTGGCTTTAGGGTCCTCTATGTACATGTTTATTGTCCTTTGCGAGGTCACGAAACCAATCTGTCATGTAAACCGTTGTTGAACATCCGGTACGCCTGGTCGCGAACCATGATGTGTAAAGCGCTTCAAAATTAAAGCTTGGTCAATATTCCGAATACAGCTGTAATCGCAGTCAGCAGCCCCGTGCCTACCGCTACCGGGTACCAGAACCCTTCTCGCTTTAATTTGTTTTCCTCAGCCATAAGCTTGCGCCTCTCGACAATGAGCTTGCGTGATTCGTTTTGTAGTCTTTCGAGTTCCAGATTTTCCCGATCATTCTGAAGCATGCGCCTTCCTTGGCTATTGGCAGCCGTTACCTTGGCTGCTTTGTACCCTCATGATTTCGCATTGATCACCTGCCGGGTAGCGGACGAGTCTGGCGGTTTCGTAGGCAAAATCCGTGAGTAAAGTAGGCAGCCTCATACAGTGACTTTTAAGGAACTGCGTCGATTTCAAGCCCCCAATCCTTTCAATTTGCCCCACATGATCTAGCGTGAGATGAGTCCCCTGCCCTGCGGAGCCTTCCATGCCACTGGTTCGTGTCGACATCAGACATAACCCCGACCCCACTTTCGCCAAACGCATCGGCGAGCAGATCTACGCGGCCCTGCGCAGTTGTATCGATGTGCCCGAGCACGACAACTTCCAGATCCTCACCGAGCATGATGACCAACACCTCGTCTACGACCCGCAGTATCTGGGGATCCAGCGCAGCGATGGCGTGGTGTTCATTCAAATCACCATCAGCGAAGGGCGCACGGTGGAGAAAAAGCAGTTGCTGTTCAAAACCATCGCCGAAAGCCTGCACACACAATTGGCGGTGCGCCTGGAAGACGTGTTCATCAATCTGGTCGAGGTAAAAAAAGAGAACTGGTCATTCGGCAATGGCGTCGCGCAGTACGTCACTTGACCCGCTCATTGACAGCCCGTTATCAGCGCCAGCATGATCGGCCCATGAACATTCGCGCGCTGCAACTCACCCGTACCACCACGACCGCCACCGGCGGGTCGTGGTGTTTCTGTCTGAGGTAACCCCAGCGCAGCAAACCCAAGGCCCCGCCAGCAATGGACGGGGCCTTGTTGTTTCTCCCGTCCGTGCGGCATCTGCAGCACCCAAGGAGAAACACCATGCCCGCAGCACTGTTGATCATCGATATGCAGGTCGGTCTGTTCCACGGACCGGAAAAGCCCTATCAGGGCGAACGGATTCTGGCCAACATCCGGCGCCTGGTCGCTCAGGCCCGCGCGACTCAAGTGCCGATCTTCGCCGTGCGCCACACCGGCCCGGATGGCTCACCGATTGCCGCTGGCAGTCCATTCTGGCAATTGTTGCCAGCGCTTGAACTGGACGCTGACATCGACACCCTCTTCGACAAATCCCGCCCCGATGCTTTCCATGGCACTGACCTCGCACAGCAACTCAAAGCCGCACAGGTAGAAGACCTCTATGTGGTTGGCATGAAAAGCCAGTTCTGCATCGACAGCACCTGTCGCAGCGCTGCCGATCTGGGCTTCAGACCACTGCTGGTCAGCGACGCCCACACCTGCATGGACACTGCTGCGCTATCGGCTGAAGCGATCATCAACCATCACAACGCCACCCTCGGTGCCGCTTTCGCACGGTTAATCGACAGTGCGGAAGTGAAGTTCTAAGGAAGCCTCCCGAAATAGACGCAACTTCACTTGCTGCGGTTGCGTCAACCAGACATTTGTTACGGCATCCCTTGTCCTACGGCTTCGTGTAATCAGTTAATGACGCCAGCGACGTTAACCACAGAAAACGCCAACAAATAAACCAATCAACCAACAAACTTTCAGAATAATCCTACAAGTTAAACAGCCACAAATACTCATAACAAAATATTACTTAAAATCGAATACCAGCCATTTGTTACAAACAACTACCCAGCCATTGAACAATATTCCATGGCAGGTCTATATTTTTATCGCTCCGAATTCGAAGACTAATAATTCAAGTGTGATCAAGAGGACACAGCATGCACAAGAACATGATGACCGGCCTGTTGTTGGCCGCACTGCTTGCGCCGCTCGCCAGCGCCAACGCCGATGTCCGCGAGCTGGCTTCTTCGCCACGATGGCTGACCACCAAGGTCTATATCGACGGCGCCCCTGAAACCGACGTCAAAGAGAAGTACCCCGGCGTCGTTGGTATATCGACGTGGGATCCCGAGCGCAATCGATACGAATTCTTTTACACCGATACAGGCGAATCAAAGTACAACAATGGCGGTGGCGGGTATTTCTTTGTCACCGGCGATCAGCAACAGCACATTCTTGTGCCGGATATCGGTCCGACCAAAACATGGGTCAGACGTCTGGAAACACTGAACAAACGTGAGTTCACTTATTCTCGGGAAGTCCCCCGCGACATGGTCGACAACAATCCTCTTGTGCGCATTCATGTCGTTCACGCGCCCTATACCGGAACGATAGAAACCAAGTCCGCCATCAAACAATAAAACCAGGAGTTCGCTATGCAAAAGTCAATTAAAACCCTGCTGATGTCGACGTTACTGATTTCTTCTGTCTATTGCGCCGGGGTCAGCGCACAAGCTGCCACCCAGCCCGCAAAAAACGCCGTCGCCACCGCCGACAACGCGATGATGCTGACCGTGTTTCTGAAACATGATCAAACCCGACCGTTAAGTGAACTAAAGGCTCAGCTTGCGCAACAGGGTTTCCATAAAACGTTCCCCCCGGCCGGAGTCGAGGTGGTGAGCTGGAACATCATGATGGGGATCGGCCAGGTCGTGACCGTGCGCTTTCCTGTCTCGCGTCTGGCGGAAGTTAACCTGGCGCTGGAAAACACCGCATGGGGCAGTTACCGCACCGAGTTCTATCCGACCTACGATATCAAGCCGCTCGCGATGGCTGAGCAAACCAAAGCCCAAGCGGCCCAATGATGTCGACAGCACAGCGGATCACCGGTGTGCTGCCTAACCTTGCTTCTTGCCCGAAGCCGTCCAGAATCAAAGCACCACTGCGCCAATGACAACGATTGCCAAGTCGCTGCGGATTCAGCACTCTGAAACGACTTTCGCGACCAACCCGCCGACGTTCACAGGAGCCGCGCAATGCCCGCCACCGTTCTGGTACTGGTTGAAACCATCAATGACTACTTGCCGATTCTCGAACATCAGGGCTTCCACCTGATCCTTGCCCCCACGCCCGCTGAACGTGCGCAAGCCATTGCCACCCAAGGCAGCCGCATCGACGCGGTGCTGACCCGTGGCCCGCTGGGTCTGACAGCCGATGAGATCGCCGCCCTGCCCGCGTTAAAGATCATTACGGTCATCGGCGCCGGTTACGAACAGGTCGACCTGCAAGCCGCCAGCAACCGTGGCATTACCGTGACCAACGGCGCCGGAGTCAACGCCTCATCGGTGGCCGACCATGCGCTGGCAATGTTGTTGGCACTGGTGCGCGATATACCACGTTGCGACGCCGCAGTGCGCCGGGGTGAATGGCCGAAGATCATGCGCCCGTCGCTGGCCGGCAAACGCCTGGGGGTTCTCGGGCTGGGCGCAGTGGGCATGGCGATCGCCAAACGCGCGAACCTCGGTTTCGACATGCAGATCAGCTATCACAGCCGTCAGGTGCGCAACGATGTGCCGTACGCGTTCTGCTCGACGCCGACCGAACTGGCGCGAGCGTCGGACTTCCTGATCGTCGCCACGCCCGGCGGTATCGGCACACAGCATCTGATTACCCGCGCGGTGCTCGATGCGCTCGGTCCGAAAGGGTTTATCGTCAATATTGCCCGCGCCAGTGTGATCGCCACGGCGGATCTGATCACCGCCCTTGAACAACGCAAAATTGCCGGCGCCGCGCTGGATGTGTTCGACCACGAGCCACAAGTGCCGGATGCGCTGAAAACCCTGAGCAACGTGTTGCTGACACCCCACGTCGCGGGGCTGTCACCGGAAGCGACGCAAGGCACGGTGGAGCTGGTGGGCAAAAACCTCGTGGCGTTCTTCTCGGGCGAGCCTGTGCTGACGCCTATCGCGCTGCCGCCAAAACTCAACAATCAACGCGTGCACTAAAGCACCCCGAGCAACGTCCACAAACGCCGCGATTCCGCATCGGCACTGATCAACTCACCGAGCAACTCGCTCAGCGGTTTGTTGCCCCACTCGACGCCGCGCCGAATCAGATACGGCACGGGGCTGTGAGGTTCGGTGCGGGCAAGGTATTCGGCGATCAGCAGCAATTGTCGGTAAGCCTCTTCGCGACTGGCCGGTTCGCGAAATACCTGGGTAGCCGGTGCAGGTTCTTCTGGTTGCGGCAAGGCGACGGGGGCTTCCACCACCGGTGCCGGCGAAGCCGGTTGTTGTGGGTGCATGGCGATAAACTCCTGAACCAACGTCAGCAGCGCTTGAATAATGTCCTGCAAGGGCCGCAATCCCGGGCCCTGATCCCCTAGATAAGCATTGCTCCAGCTGTCGAGCCGCTGCAGATGTTGCAGGCTCAGCAGCAGATTGCCCTGGGTGCGCAACCAGAACGCCAGCGGCGTGGCGCGGATCTGATCGCTGAGTTTTTTCTGTTCGTTGCGCGCGGTTTCTGCCGAGCTCTTGGCATTCTTGCTGTCGTTGGCCTGCACCTGCTGAATCTTTAAACGCCGCCAGACTTCAAGCGTATAAACCTCGAAATCACTGTTGCGAGTGCCGAACAGCGGCACGCGAGTGAGCAAGACTTCACTGTAGCGACGCACCAGCCATTCCAGCGGAATCACGCGCCACGACTGATCGCCCTCCTCGGCTTGTGGGTGCAAGTGCTCGGGGAAACGCTCACATAAACCGGCGATCAACGCCAGGCTGCCGGGCAAACCGTCCAGCGCTTGCAGGTGCAGCCAGGCTTCGCCAAGCCACGCGCTAAGCATCAAGTCCTTGCTGCGCTCGAGCAATAACGCAGTGGAGAGCTTCTCGACTTCCGGCCAGTTCGCCCGCTTCAGTGTCGACTGCCAGACGCCGGTCGGCAGGCTGGCATCGTCCTCGCGGCGCAAGTCGCGCAACTGATCGAACTCACGCTCATAGCGCAAATCGACGCCACAGGGCGCATCCGCGCTGATCGGCGCGAGCAATTGATCAATCAGATCTGGCACAGCGGCCGATGGCAGGTTCACAAATCTTCCTTCTGCGATTCAAGGGCGACGGTGCTGCCGGTCACCTGAAACGGCGAACGCGGCGCACGGGTGGGCAACGGCGCGATCGACAGCGGCAGTTTCGAGCCCTGGCTCATCAGCGACAGACGCACGAACATCCGCGTGAATTCGCTGGTGACGCTGTCCGGCGCCCCGGTTACAGGTAAACGCAACGTCAGCGGGAAATCGGTGTAATCCACGTTTGGCTGACGCTGCACCGAGAAATGCGCGCGCATCAGGCGCAGCAGCGACCATGGCCCGCCGTACTCCCAACCGGCCTCCAGATCACGCACCACCAGATTCGGTTGCAGCGGGTCGTTGACCGGACGCTCCTTGCCGTTTCGCGCCCAGCGCAGGGTCAGGCGGACAGGCTGGCCGACCATCCAGCGCAGATTCGGTTGCTCGGCTGCCGGATAGTTGATTTGCTGATTGCCGGCGAGCAAGCCCCAGGCAATCACCTGATCGGCGCCCAGCTCATCATCGCGATCGGTGCGCCAGCGCACGTCCAGCTCGACGCCAAGGATGCCGCTCTTGTCGCGCACGAACAGCGGCGTCAGCCAACTGCTGGCTTGCTTCAAGCGGTTGAGAAAATCCGCCGCGGCCAGGCGTTCCGGGGTCTGGTTGGTGGCAAGGCCGGCCTGCGCGACCGGCAGTTTTTTGTCGATCAGTTGCAGAAAATATTCAACCCGCGCCGGATCGGCGTCCTGCATCTGCACGCCGTTGGCGAACGGAAAGCGATCCGCCAGATATTGATTGAAGTAGTTGGCCAGCTCATTCCATGCCGCAGCGGCCTGTTGCACTTGCAGCATCTGGCAACGCTGCATGGCTTCCTGTTGCAGCTCCACCGCGCGCATCGCCAACGTGCCGCGTCCGCCGGCGATGTTGGCGGTCTGCAGCATTTGCAGGCAGGAATTGACGTCCATCTCGACGAAATCGCGGCTGACCAGTTGCTCGATCTGTGCCGGCGAACTGGCCGGGTTGGCCTCTTTGTATTTGCGCAGTTCGTCGTTGAGCGCACTGAACTGCGTCACGCGTTCGTAATCCAGGGCCGAGAGATTGGCTTGCTGTGTTGTCAGCCACTGCAACGAAGACGTGCGCCGCTCAGTGATGCCGAGCATGGTGTTGAACTGCTGCTTGAGGCTCAGTTTCAGATCCTGCACGTCGCTGGCGCCGAACAGTTCCAGACCAAGGTTTTTCGAACCGTCCCACTGGCTGATTTCGGCCCGTCCGCCGAACAGTGGTTGCGCGGTGATTTCATCCAGACCACCAATAAGCTGCGCCATGGCGCGGCGGTTGAGCGCCGCTTGCAGACGCGTGGCGAGATCCGCGCGGTGCACCTCGACGAAAGCCTTTTGCAGGGCCATGGCTTGCTCGGCCTGCACATTGAACACAGCGTAAGGATGCGCCTGATCGTTGTGATCCTTGAGGCTTAACCACATCGCCTGGGCGGCGGCACGCTCGGCGGCTTTGAGCACCGCAACGCGATAGTCCGGTGGAATGCGTGGCAGTTCTTCGGCGATGTAGCTGTTGTAGTCAACGAAATATTTCAGCGATTCATTGAGGTCATCACCGTCCACGGTCTGGCCTTGCATATTGACGTTGTCTTCGCTGGCACGCAGGGCGACCGAAACGAAGTCGCGCTTGAACAGGGCCTGTATCGCGTTATCGAGTTTCACCACTTGCTCTTGCAACGCCAATTGCCCGCTGACTTGCTGTACCAGCAAATTGTCCCGCGAGCCAACCTGTGCGATCCATTGATCGCGGAAACTCTGCTGCAAGCGTGACGCTTGTGTGTCGAGGTCTTGTTGGACTTGCGCGCCCAACAATGTGCTCTTGCCCACTTTGGCGAGGAAGTCACCATAACCCGGCACCAATTCCTGGCCTTTGCCACGGCTCCACGTTGCATTGGTCAGGGCAATTGCCGCTTGCAGATCGTCGACCAGCGCGGTCAGCTCTTCGAGCTCGCGCAGGCTGTTGCCACTGCCGGCCTCCAATTGATCGAGGTGCAACTTGAGATAACCGGCCTTGCTGACAAAGTTGTCGGCGAGAAAATACTGATCCAGCCAGCGCTGCATCAATCCGGAAAAGTTGCTGACGATCAGTGGTCGGTCGACGCTCAGATCCAGCGCCTGCAAGCTGCCGTCTTCCGCGGCCACGAGCAGCCGATTGTAGAACGCCGCGTAGGGCAAGGTGCCGGTGTTGAGGTTCAGCGACAGCGCGTTGTTGCTCAATTGCACCAAGTCGTCCAGTGGCGCACGCGGGTTGTTCTGCACTTGATTGAACAACTGGTTCTGCTGTTCCAGACGCAAGGCCCGATCCACCAGATCGTTCGCCTTCAGATAGTTCTGCCACTGCGCCGGGTCGTCGCTTTCGACACTGCTGCGTCGGTCGGTGCTGCGGATCGCCTTGATCTGCGCCAGTTGCGCACTCAACAGGTCATGCAGCGGCACCATGATGTGGCGCTGGGTGGACTGCAAGACTTGCTGCTCAAGCTGATTGTCGAGCGAGGAAAACCACGACGTCGGGAACACCAGCGAAACGTAGTTCCAGTGCGGCGCACGCTCCAGCACGCGCCAGAAGGTCTGCACATTGCGTCGGGTCGAGTCGACCCGTTGCGCCTCGTCGCTGATCGCCACGTAGCCCTTTTGCGCGCCTTGCATCTGCCGCGCCAGTTCGTGGGCATCCTTGACCGACACCTGCCAAACCCAGAGCATCGCCACGGCCCAGATCACCCCGACCACCAGCGCCACGCCGGCCGTCAGCCGCTGCCAACGCTGACGCAAACGCAGCAGGCGCGGTACGCCTTGCGCCAAGCCGCGCTCACCGACCAGGCGCTGACGCCACAACTGGCGCACAAACACACTCTGCTGCAAGCCGCTGTCGTCAGCGGAAAATCCATCTTTGGCATCCTCCGAGGCCTGACTGGCGCTGAAATAGACACCGCGAAAACACGGCGCTTCCCCCTGGGCGTTGCCTTGAAACACCGGTTCCAGAACACTCTGCAAACCGCGGCGCAAGGTTTCCAGACGCTCTGGCAAGGCGTACAGATCGGCGCTCAACTGGCCGGACAAGGTGCCGATTTCGATGATGGCTTCCGCTATGGCGCGATGGATGCGATCGAGTGCCTGATCGCTCCACTGCCCTTGCCAAACCGCATCGCGTGAATAAGGTGACGACCAGCCCAGGGTACGCTCGCGGGCCTCGTCGGGCAGCGCGCTGATCAGTTCCTGGAATCCCGGCAGTTCTTCGAGTCCGGTGATGATCACGTACACCGGCACACTCAGGCCAAACCGTTGCAACAGGTCGATGAAGCGCCGGCGCGCGGCCAGACCGAGGCTGGCGGCCTGTTCCAGATTGCTCAGACGACTGAGCGGCACCAGCCAGACCACCCCGTCCAGCGGCCGCTTGCTGCGCATTCGCAGGATCAAACCAAGTAATCGCCACCAACCGCCACGCTGCAAGTGCATACCGTCGTCGGGCAGAAACAGCGCTTGCGGCACCACCAGCACGGCGCCTTCGGGATCTGACCACCAGCGACCGAACCAGGCGGGTTTGTCGGTCGGTTGCAGACGCCATTCACTGACCAGTTGCGTGCCCTGGGTTTCGTCACCGAGCATCAGCAGCCATGGCATCTGATAGCGGTCATGACTGCCCTGCTCTTGCTCCATTTGCCGCACGGCTGCGTAAAAACTGCGGATCGCTGCGCCACTCTGGGTGCGCAACCACCACACGGCCACGGCGATGATCACCACGACCAGCAGCAGCGCGACAACCCACGCAACCATCGTCAGGGTGCTCATGAGTCTTGCTCCGCAGGCACCACCGAGTCGATGATCTGCAGCACCGGGTCCAGTTCCGAACGAATGTCCCGCCAGAGCAACTGGCCAAGCCCGGTCAGCAACAGCAGCATCGCCAGAATCCCCAACGCCAGGCGAAAGCCATCCGGCAGCGCCGTGCGCACCGGCAGTTGCAATGGCGTGGTCAGCGACGGCTGCGTCAGACGCTGACTGACATCGACATAACTGGCCTCGCCCTGCCAGGCAAAGGTGTACAGCGCCAGCCGCCACTTCTCCAATTGCGCCTGACTGTGTTCTCCGCGCAAACGCCCATGGAAACCGAGGATCAGGCATTGCAGATACACGTTGGCCAGATCGCGCGTGGTCGGTTGCTGTTCATCGAGCAAAGCTTGAATCGCCGCCGGCACTTGTTCGCCGGCCTGACGACTGGCATACAGACGCGACTCCAAAGGTTTGTCCTGCCACGCTGCTTGTCCAGGCCAAGGGGTGAACAGCAGGGTTTCATCGACCAGTGCGACGAACGCGTAAACCAACGCCTTGACCTGCTCGGTCGCCGAATCACCGACCCGCGCATAAGCGGTGCGCCACAATCGCTGCGAGGCCTGTGTCGAGAGTTCGACCACGGTCTCCACCAGCGCCGCTTCGTCCTCGCTGTCCTTGGGCAATTGCACCCAGTCCTGTTGCCATTGCTGCCACGTCTGGCGGAACGCGCTGCTCAACGGTGCGTCCTGCAACCCAAGGCTTGCGGCACTTCCTTGCGACATACGGCGTTCCTTGTGTGATCAGGCACTTTCACTGTTCTGGGCGACAAACAGCACCACTTGCCACGGGCTGCTGGTCAGTTTCGTCGCCGGCGCGGCGATAATCAGCGGCAGTTGCGCGTCGAACCACGTACCTTCGGCGGTGATCACAAACAGCCGCGTGTCCTCGCCAACGCTGTAGGCCACCTGTTCGCTGCGGCTCATGACCTGGTGCGACAAACCGCTCATGCGCTGGCGACTGAGCAGCGCAATGTGCGGTGCCGAGGCGATGATCGCGCCACGCAACCAGTCAATTGCCGCTTGTTCGCTGGCGCCGTTGGGCATGCGCAGACCGATCACCAGACGCTGACTCGGCTGCTCGTCCGGCAGTTGAATGGAAAAGCTGTGCTCACCGCGCTCGAACGGCAGGCTGCGATAGCCGGCGCGGATCAGTTCGAGGGTGATCTCCAGCCATTGCAGCACGGCGTCATAACCGCGCTGCAATTCGACAAAATCCAGCGCTGCAAACGCCGGCACGCCGGCCAGCGGATCGAGCGCCGACCACGCGCCGGCCAGACCGAGCAATTGCACATAGAGGGTTTGTGGATGAGCAATACGGCTGTTCAGCGCGCCTTCGACTTCCGGCAGACGCGCCCACAACGCCGTCAACTGGCGGCGGATTTCCAGCGCATCGTCCTGATTGCCGGCCTGCTGCGCCTGACGCAAACGGCCACCGAGAAACAGACACTTCTCCCGCGACCGCGCGCAGAGACCGGCGATACGTCGGCCGAGCGCCGACTCCGGCAACAGGATCGGCGTCGGCGCCGTGTAAGACAGCGGCAGAAAACCGCCACCCTCCTTGCGGATTTTCAGCAGCGGCAGGCAGATCGAATCGGCCTTGTTCAATTGCGTGCACAGACGTGGATTAGGGCGCCACACGGTGATCGATTCAGGAAATTCACCGCTGGTGAGATCCGGCAGCGCGTCGCCCACCACCGACTGCAAGCGCCCTTTGAGCGGCAGCAACTGCCCGGCCCGCCACATCGGGCTGATCGCCAGGTAAACGGTAACGGTGGCGTCGTCGGTGGCATCGATCGCCGCGCCGACATCCAGTTCCAGCGCCGGCCCGATCCCGGCCTGCAAATCTACCGGCAGGCCGTCGGGCATCGTCCCCTGCAGCGACAAGACGCGCACCACGCCAGCGCTCAGCGCCGAAGGATCGAATTCCATGTGGCTGACGCCCCAGAACCACGGGTTGCACGCTTGCGCCAAATGCGCGCCGAGCGCTTCGGCCCGCAATCCTTGCAACTGAAAATGCTGCGGCAGCAATTGCATGCCTTCGTGCCAACAAACCGCGTCAGGTAGCAGACTCATACGACTCCCTTCGACAAGCCGCGATCCGGCGGCAGCGGTGGTGTTTCAGTGTTCGGTGGCGTTGACCAGGCTCATCTCGCGGCTGTCGAATTTCAGCCACGCCTCGCTCTGATCGTCGAGCCGCAAGCGGTGTGCTCCGGGTGTGTTATAGCTGGCGAAGACTAAAAGTCCAGCAGCCTTCTTGCCCCCCAACGGGAAGGGTTGGCGGTCGATGAATTGCCCCGGCACCAGCTCCAGTCCCCACACGCTCATCAACTGACGATAGTCGCGTTGGTACTGTTCGCGCCCGGCGAACCACTGGCTGGCACTGATGCCTGACAACTGCTTGAGCAGATCCGGGTCGGCGACCGCAATGAAGTCCACGGCAATCGGCGTGTCGTCGTTGGCTTTCGGAGCGACGTCGAGGGTCAGGCTGTCGAGGTCCACCTTCGGCCCGAAGAGGGAGCAACCGGCCAGGGACGCAAACAGCAGTGTTAGAAAAAGTCGTCTACGCAAAATGAATTTTCCTTTTCGCGAACCTGTCCAAAAATGTTTTTGCTTGCTTTTTTATAGACCTGTTCTAGCGTCTTGGGTAGTTCGGTTCCTACAGCCGAATCAAGAAGGTTTGTCAAAGGAACGACAGGTCATCTGCCTCCCTTTCTAACCTACGGTCCAGCAAGGGAAAGCGATGAACGGGCCTCCCCGATGCATTGCGCCCGCTCATCGCATCGGAGTCCGCCGTCATGGCAGAAAGTACTCAGCACAAGCTCGACCGGGTGCGCCCGCCCCGAGTGCAAATCACCTACGACGTCGAAATCGGCAACGCCATCGAGAAAAAAGAATTGCCACTGGTGGTCGGGATTCTTGCCGATCTGTCGGGCAAGCCGCTCGAACCATTGGCAAAACTGACTGACCGGCGTTTTACCGAAATCGACCGCGACAACTTCAACGAAGTGCTCGCCTCGATCGGCCCGCGCGCCACGCTGCAGGTCAACAACACCCTCAGCGGCGACGACAGCAAGCTCAACATCGAACTCAATTTCAAACACATCGACGACTTCGACCCAGTCAAGGTGGTGGAACAAGTCACACCGCTGCGCCGCCTGTTCGAGGCCCGCCAGCGTCTGCGCGATCTGCTGACCAAACTCGACGGCAACGATGACCTGGACAAGCTGTTGCGCGACGTCATCGCCAACACCGAAGGCCTGCAGGAAATCAAATCGGCCCGCCCGGACAACGCTACCCCGGCAGCTGATGCCGAGGCGCCGGCCGAACCGCAAGCCTGATCGTCCACTTACATCGAGGGGAGAATTCGCCATGCCCGCTTCAGCTCAGAAACAAGCCAGCGACAGTACGACCGAGACACTTTCCCTGCTTGACCAGATCATTCTCGACGGCCGCATGGCCCACGATGACAGTCAGCAGGATTACGCCCGCGACATGCTCGCGGAGTTCGCCACCCAGGTCCTCGACGAAGGCATGGCCATCGACAAGGACACCGTGGCGATGATCAACGACCGTATCAGCCAGATCGACGAGCTGATCAGCGCCCAACTCAACGAGGTCCTGCACCACCCCGACCTGCAAAAACTCGAAGCCTCGTGGCGTGGCCTGCACCTGCTGGTGCAGAACACCGAAACCAGCACCCGGCTGAAACTGCGCCTGCTCAACGTCACGCAGAAAGAGTTGCAGAACGACCTGGAAAAAGCCGTCGAGTTCGACCAGAGCGCGCTGTTCAAAAAGATCTACGAAGAGGAATACGGCACCTTCGGTGGCCACCCGTTCAGCCTGTTGGTCGGTGACTACACCTTTGGCCGGCACCCGCAGGACATCGGCCTGCTGGAGAAACTGTCGAACGTCGCCGCCGCGGCCCACGCGCCGTTCATTGCCGCCGCCAGCCCGCGCCTGTTCGACATGAACAGCTTCACCGAACTGGCGGTGCCGCGTGATTTGTCCAAGGTCTTCGAGAGCCAGGAGCTGATCAAGTGGCGCTCATTCCGCGAGAGTGAGGATTCACGCTACGTATCGCTGGTGCTGCCGCACTTCCTCCTGCGTCTGCCCTACGGCCCCGACACCTCGCCGGTGGAAGGCATCAACTACGTCGAAGACGTCAATGGCACCGACCACAGCAAATACCTGTGGGGCAACGCCGCGTGGGCGCTGTCGCAACGCATCACCGAAGCCTTTGCCAAGTACGGCTGGTGCGCGGCAATTCGTGGCGCTGAAGGCGGCGGCGCGGTTGAAGGTTTGCCGGCGCACACCTTCCGCACCAGCTCCGGCGACCTGTCGCTGAAATGCCCGACGGAAGTGGCGATCACCGACCGCCGCGAGAAGGAACTCAACGACCTCGGCTTCATCGCCCTGTGCCACAAGAAGAACAGCGACGTCGCGGTGTTCTTCGGCGGCCAGACCACCAACAAGTCCAAGGTCTACAACACCAATGAGGCCAACGCCAACGCGCGGATCTCGGCGATGTTGCCGTACGTGCTCGCGGCCTCGCGTTTCGCCCATTACCTGAAGGTGATCATGCGCGACAAGGTCGGCAGTTTCATGACCCGCGACAACGTGCAGACCTACCTCAATAACTGGATCGCCGATTACGTGCTGATCAACGACAACGCGCCGCAGGAAATCAAGGCGCAGTACCCGTTGCGTGAAGCCCGCGTGGACGTCACCGAAGTCGCCGGCAAACCTGGCGCCTACCGGGCGACGGTGTTTCTGCGGCCGCACTTCCAGCTTGAGGAACTGACTGCATCGATCCGTCTGGTGGCGACGTTGCCGCCACCGGTTGCCGCTTAAAGCTCCAGAGAAAACCCTGATGGCGAGAGGATTTATCCCCTCGCCACGGGCTCCGTGTTCAGCCCATTTGCCTAATGTGAATTTCTTCAGGAGTTTCAAGCGATGGATGCAATCATTCTCGACCTCGGCGGCGACATCAAAGGCGACAGCCTGCTCGAAGGTTTTGCGGACAAGATCGAAGTCATGTCCTACAGCCACAACGTGGCGATGCAAGTCACCAACGACGTCAGCAACTCGGAGCGCACCTCCGGCAAACCCCATGTCGGCGAGTTCACGGTGACCAAGTTTATCGACAGCTCGACACCGTCACTCAACGAATACTGCTGCGCCGGCAAACCGATCCCCGAAGCCATCATCACCATCGGCCGCAACGCCGCCGAGGGCAGTGGGCAGTTGATGCCCTTTATCGTCTACACCCTCACCAACGTGGTGCTGTCCAACGTCAGCGTCAGCGGCGGTACCGGTGGCAAACCGGTGGAAACCGTGTCGCTGAACTTCACCAAGATCAAATGGGAACTCACCGCGCAGAAAGACGACGGCACCAAGGAAGGCACGGCCGCGTCGACCTGGGACATGGCCGCCAACAAGCTTGTCAGCTAACCCGGCGCCTTGGCCATGGCAGGCACCGGCATGCGCGCGCCGCTGTTCGAACGCCTCGCGTCCAGCGAGGCCGAGAGCACGCGCGAGTTCGATCGGCAGGACTTGCTCGACTCGGTGCACGCCGAGCTCGGGCGCCTGTTCAACACCCGCCGTGGTCCACTCACGCGGACCACGCCAGCGAGTGTGATCGACTACGGCATCGCCGACTGGAGCGCCTTGCAACAGCAACGCAGCGATGATCGGCGGCGGCTGGCGCGGGACATCCGCGAAGCGATCATGCATTTTGAACCGCGCCTGCTGCTGGGCGAAGTTCAGGTCAATCCCTTGCCCGAACACCCGCAGCGCATGAGCATTCGCTTGCTCGGCGAATTACGCAGCGGCCAGCAGCACTGGCCGGTAGCCTTTGTCATCGAGCCTGGCGGCGAAGGGCTGGAGGTGCGCCATGAGCGACTCGATTGACCCGCAACTGCTCGATTACTACCAACGCGAACTGACCTGGCTGCGGCATGCCGGCAGCCAATTTGCCGAACGATACCCGAAAGTCGCGCGGCGTCTGGAACTGTCCCCGGGCGAATGCCCCGATCCGCACGTCGAGCGTTTGCTGGAAGGTTTCGCCCTGCTCGCCGCCCGCCTGCAACGACGTCTGGATGACGACTACGCCGAGTTCAGCGATGCGCTGCTCGAGCAACTTTATCCGTTGGCGATGCGGCCGTTGCCGTCCTGCGCCATCGTGCAGTTCGAGCCAGACCCAGGCAAAGGCAAACTCGACGAGGGCTATCCCCTGCCCCGCGATACGCCATTATTCGTCACCACCAGCAAGGGCGAGAGCATTCACTTTCGCACCTCGGCCGCCGTTCGGTTATGGCCGATCGAAGTCACCGAAGCGCTGTTGCTGGGCAGCGATGAAGCCCAGGCGTTGACCGGCGTGGCGCAATCGCGCTCGGCATTGCGTTTGAGTCTGCGCTGCCTGGGCGAGAGCCAGTGGGCTGATCAGGGCATTGAGCAATTGCGCATCCACCTGGCCGCTTCCCCGGTGGTCAATGCTTGCCTGTATGACCTGCTTGGCGCGCATGCGATGCAGGTATTGGCGGGATCGCCGGGCAGCGTTCCGACGGCGCTGAAAGGTTTGCCGAACATCGTCGGTTTCAGCGATGACGAAGCACTGTTGCCGGATGAAGACGGTGTCCATCCGGGCATGCGCTTGCTGGCCGAGTATTTTGCTTTCCCGGATAAATTCCACTTTTTCGATCTGCCCTTGAGCGGTGTTTCCAGCGACAGTCAGGCCCTCTATCTGTATATCGTTTTCGACCGTGTCCCTGCTAGCCGCCTGCACTTGCAGGCCAGTGATATCGCCTTGGGCTGCGCACCGGTAATCAACCTGTTCCCGCGGACTTCCGAGCCGCTGCGTCCCGACGGCACGCGCAGCGAGTATCGACTGATCGCCGACAGCCACCGCGAGAACAGTTTCGAAATCCACAGCATTCGCGGCATGCGCGCCAGTACTCGCACCGGTGTGCAGCGCCTGCCGGCGTATTACGGCAGCCAGCACAGCGGCGGCGACCAGCAGCGCTACTGGCATGCGCGACGGGTCAACGGCATGACGCCAAACCGGCTCGGCAGCGATTTATTGGTGAGCGTGGTCGACACCCGTTTTGAACCGCAAACCGATCTGCCTGATTACAGCCTTACCGCCGAGTTGCTCTGCACCAACCGTCATCTGGCGCAAACCCTGCCGGCCGGTACGCCGCTGGGTTTCGAGCGCCCCGGCCCGGTTGCCTGGGCCCGCCTGCGCAATCCGCCGAGTGCACAAAGTCAGCCGCGGCTGGACGGTGATTCGCGCTGGCGCCTGGTGTCGCAACTGACCCTCAATCATCTGTCGCTGGTTGAAGGCCCGCAGGCGCTGGATGCACTGAAAGAGATTCTGCATCTGCACAACCTGCGCGATGAGGCCAGCGCCTTGAGGCAGATCGAAGGCCTGCTGCACCTCAGCTGCGAACGGGTAATCGGCCATGTTGGCGCTGATGCCTGGCGCGGCTGGCGCAATGGTCTGGAAGTGCAGTTGCAGCTTGATCCGCAGCATTTTGTCGGCAGCAGCGCGGTGTTGTTTTCGGCGGTGCTGGCGCAGTTCTTTTCCCTGTACGCCACGGCCAACCGCTTTGTGCGCACCGTCCTGATGCAGTCCGACAAGGAGGTCAAGGCATGGCAACCCCAAGCCGGCATGCCCCTGTCGCTCTGACCCTGAGCCAGCGCCTGCGCCGTGAGCCGCAGGCCTTCGAATGGTTGCAGGCGTTGCTGTTGCTCGAACGCGAGCAGCCGCAGGCCGACCCACTCGGCAGCGGCACCTCGCCGCAGACCGAAGCGCTGAAACTGCGCGGACCACTGACGCCGGCGTTTGCCGCCAGCCAGATTGAAGCCCTGCACGAAGCGCCTGGCGAACCGCTGACACTCGACACACCGATATTCGGACTCGGCGGCCCGGATGGCCCTCTCCCCTACGCCTATCAGGATTGGCTGCAACAACGGGCGCGGGCCAAAGATCATGCACCGGCCGCGTTTCTCGATCTGTTCCAGCATCGCTTGCTCAGCCTGCTGTACAAAGTGATGCGCAAACACCGGGTGGCGCTAGGCTTTGTCACGCCGGGGGCGTCGCCGGTACAGGCGCAATTGCGCGCGCTGACCGGTTTGCTGCCCAAGGCGTTGCAGGAGCGCCAGGCTGCTCCCGACTGCGCCGTTCTTGCCTGTACGGCGTTGTTTGCCGATGGCCGTCGCTCACTGGCGGGATTTGCCGCGATCGTGCGCGAGCAGTTTGCCGTGCCGGTCGAGTTGAGCGCCTACGAAGGTGCCTGGCGGCAGATCCCGTCCGCCAGCCGCAGCGTGATCAAACCCGGCGGACGCAACCTGCAACTGGGCCGCAGCGCCGTGGCCGGCACGCGGGTCTGGGATGAGCACGCCGGCATTCGCCTGACCCTCGGACCATTGCCGTCGACGCAAGCGGCGCGCTTTCTGCCGGATGGCGAAGCACACCCGGCACTGGCCAGTCTCGCGGCACTGTATTTCGGCCCGGATCTGGACATCAAACTGGTGCTGCGGGTACGCGGTGCCGGGCCGCTGAAACTCGCTCGCCAGACTCCGGCCCTGTTGAGCTGGAACGGTGGGTTGCAGCGTCAGGCCAGCCTCGGCGTGCAAACCATCGAAACCCGACTGCGTCAGCTGGAGATTACCTGAACATGGAACTGGCCAGCCTGATCGGACGCCTCAACCCGGACAACCGTCGCGCCCTCGAACGCGCCGCGCAGCGCTGCTTGCAGCGCGGGCATCACTTTGTCGAGATCGAACACCTGTTGCTGGAACTGCTCGATATCGAGGGTGGCGACTTGGCTTTTCTGCTACCGCGTTTCGGCCTCGAACGTGATGCGCTGACGGCCGAGATCAACAAGGCGCTGGACCTGTTCAAGGCAGGCAGTACGCGCACACCGGCACTGTCGTCGCACACCCTCGGCTTGCTCGAAGATGCGGTGGTGCAGGCCAGTGTGTTGGGACTCGACAGCATTCGTTCCGGCTTGCTGTTGTTGGCGTTGGTTGATCGCGATGAGCGCCGCAGTCTGCTGCTCAACAGTGCCTCGTCGTTGCTGCGAATTCCCAAAGAAGCGCTGCGCGCGAACCTGCTGGAGTGGACGGAAAACTCTCGTGAACATGTCGGTGCGCGTAAGGGTTCATCGGCCAATCCTGCACCGCGCCAGGACTCGCTACTCGATCAATACACTCAGGATCTGACGGCCGACGCTCATGCCGGGCGCATTGATCCGATCGTTGGCCGCGACGGCGAGATTCGCCAGTGCATCGATATCCTGCTGCGGCGCCGACAAAACAATCCGATTCTGGTGGGTGCACCGGGCGTGGGTAAAACCGCCGTGGTCGAAGGCCTGGCCCTGCGCATCGCCGCCGGTGATGTACCGCCATCGTTGCAAGAGGTCAGTCTGCGCGTGCTTGACCTCGGTCTGCTGCAGGCCGGTGCCGGGGTCAAAGGTGAATTCGAACAGCGTTTGAAAGGCGTGATCGACGCGGTGCGCAATGCTGACAAGCCAATCATTCTGTTTATCGACGAAGCCCACACCCTGATCGGTGCTGGCGGCGCCGAGGGCGGCAGCGATGCGGCCAACCTGCTGAAACCGGCGCTGGCGCGGGGCGAGCTGCGTACCCTCGCCGCCACGACATGGATGGAATACAAAAAATACTTCGAGAAAGACCCGGCCCTCGCCCGTCGCTTTCAACTGGTGCAGGTCGAAGAGCCGGATGAAATCACAGCAGTGGAAATGCTCCGAGGCGTGGCCGCCAAACTCGAACAGCATCATGGCGTGCAGGTCCTCGACGCGGCGATTCATGAAGCGGTGAAACTTTCGCATCGTTACATTTCCGGTCGTCAGTTACCGGACAAAGCCATCAGTGTGCTCGACACGGCGTGCGCCCGGGTCGCCCTCGGCCAGCACGACGTACCGCCGCCGCTGGAGAGCCTGCGTCATCGGCAAAACAGCCTCAAGGATGAAGTCGAGCGCCTGCGTCGCGAACAGGCCACAGGGCTGGATCACCGTGAGCGCATCACCCTGCTGGAAACTGAATCCAGCGTAAATGTGCAGGCCATCCGCGAACTGGAAACCCGCTGGGGCGAGGAACGCGTCGCGGTGCGCGAGCTGCTCGATACCCGTCGTGAGTTGCTGGCCTTGAGCGAGCGCGCCGACAGCGACAAACCCGATGAAGCCACCGACAGTCGCATTGATCATCTCGCGGCTGAATTACTGCGCCTTGAGGCCGGACTGGACGCCATCCGCCAGGACGATCCGCTGGTGCCCGAACAGGTCGACACTAAAACCGTCGCTGCGGTAATCGCCGGCTGGACCGGCATCCCCGTCGGCAAAATGCTCGCCGACGAAGCCCACGCCGTGCGCACCCTCGGCACGCGCATGGGGCAACGCGTGATGGGCCAAAGCACCGCGCTCAATACCATCGCCCAACGTTTGCAGGCCTACCGCGCCGGACTCACCGACCCACAAAAACCGGTGGGTGTGTTCCTCCTCGTCGGCCCTACCGGTGTCGGCAAAACCGAAACCGCTTATGCATTGGCCGATGCGTTGTATGGCGGCGAACGCAACCTGATCAGCATCAATCTTTCGGAATATCAGGAAGCCCACACCGTCAGCCAGCTCAAGGGCGCCCCACCCGGCTACGTCGGTTATGGCAGCGGCGGCGTGCTGACCGAGGCGGTGCGGCGCAAACCGTATTCGGTGGTGTTGCTGGATGAGATCGAAAAGGCGCACCCGGATGTGCTCGAGGCGTTTTACAACGTGTTCGATAAAGGCTTGATGGAGGACGGCACCGGGTTGGTGGTCGATTTCAAGAACACCGTGATGCTCGCCACCAGCAACGTCGGCGCCGAACTGTTGCTCGACACACCGGTTGCGCAACTCGGCTCCGAAGCCTTCAACGAAGCCCTGCACAAGGTCCTGCTGCAAGCCTTCCGCCCGGCGTTTCTGGCGCGCATGACCGTGGTTGCCTATCGGCCGCTGGATGAGGCGACGCTGGAAGGGATTGTGCTCGCCAAGCTTGAGAAGTTGCGTGGCCGCTATAAGGCAGCGACCGGCAAACAGTTCGAGTTTGATTCGGGAATTGTCAAAGCGGTGCTCGCCAAGTGCAGCGCGGCCGGTGCGCGGGATGTCGAGAATGTGTTGATGACGCAAGTGACGGGGAAGTTGGCGGAGTGGGTGTTGGAATAGCTTGACGTGATAGGGAGACACCAATCTCAGTAGTTGCGTGCTAACAGCGGTTCATTCTCAGCGATGCTCCCGTCCAGACGGGCCTTTCAACCATCCAGCGGCAGATAAAAAATGTCCAAATACCTATCGCAAGTCCTCCTGTCTTTCCTTTCAGGACACGGTGACGACACCATCAATAACGGGACGAACTCCATAATCGCCAAAGGAAATACAACCGGGGTCACATCGCACTCGTTCATTGCCAATACAACATCCCCTCAAACCGTCGCACAGACAGCGTCCGGAACGATGGGGCCATGGCGTCTCTACGTGCGTGGACATGGCAGTCATTCCAAGCAAACGCTGGGATCATTCTCCGTTGATCAGGTTGCCTGGTATCTCAGTGAGTGTGGGCTCGGCACCAACTTGCCAGACGTCATTTCGGTGACTTCGTGCAAATTGGCACTCGGCACAGATCAATCCACCACCGAAAAAGTTTTTCAGCCCTCTTATGACAGCTTCGTCGGCAGGCTACATAAGCTGCTTGGAAACAAGTACAACCTGTACACCACCATGCACGGCAGAACAATGAACAATAGTGTCGTTAAAAATGCAGGCGCCCATACAGGTCGAAAAACAACCCGCACGCCAGGGGGCAAACATCTTCATCAACAGTCATTCGCAAAAGTTACTTACTACTGGGATAGCAGCAAAAACCAGCAGGTGAAATTTTCCTATAACGAAATGGAGATTGACGCCGAAGTCAGCGAAGCAATGGATATTGACTGGACTCCCGACATGATGGACATCGGGTAAGCGCTGACAACGTCTACCCATAAATAAATAAATAAACAAACAGCCCCTCCCATCCCCAACCGAGAAGCGGTGCATCATGTGCAACTTCAAAAAGATAATTACGATCGAAAGCATTATTGATGAGTTTCGGCTAACCATCGACCCCCATCAAAGCAAACCGCTGGAGTACACCATTTACTCTGCACCTGCTCGTTTCGATGATTCCACTCCGCTGAATTTCGCTGAGAACCAAACCTGTTTCTATCGGGCGATGACCGCCGAAGAGTTCGAGGCGTTCCGGTTCGGCACCGTGTTATCCGCCGCTGGCCATCAGGGATTCGCATCATTCCGCAACTACAGCAAAGCCTACCTCAACAAAATGTTCGGGCGTAGTAACTATGCGGTACTCGTCGAAGTTTATGCTCCCCAATGGATCAATGAGCTTCACACTCACGGGTGGTCAACCGGAAAGGCGGAAAGCGGCGACATGTCTTGGGGTATTGGCCAGACTCAATCCAATGGTTGGACCAACAAGGGAACAATCAAAGCTTCCAACAAAAACCTCGCACGCTCCCCTCTAAGCATATTTCAGACCACTCGTCGTACATTCAAAGTCGTCAATCTCATCATCAAAGCCAAAACCAAGAAAAATGAAGCCCTTAACGCGCCTTCCGACGCACCATGGTTCGGGATATTCAGCACGATAGACACTGACCTGATTTCACCCAAGGACATCGAGTTACTCAAGAAAAGCAACGGTTTTTCATCAGATCTTCCGCGACTACCAATCAGTGAATCTCGTGATGAAAATGGAATACCCACAGATGGCAACTGTTTGTTCCATACGCTCTCAAGATGTCTTCAGCAAAGGGGTATGCATGGAATATCACACGAGGACCTCAGAAACTACGTTTGCTTGTACATGGATAACAACCCGGCCTTCTGTGAAACCTGGGGCATCACGGTGGCGTACATTACAAACATGCGACTATCCGGAACTTGGGGTGGAGGTATAGAAATAGCGATCATTGCGCAAATATATAATGTAAAGATCAACGTCATGATCCCCAATCAGGGATTTACTTCCATGATTGCGTTCAATGCAACGACTGAAACAGCGCCCATTCAAATTGAATACAGAAACGGCAATCACTACACCACGCCGTGAGTGCTGCCAGCGGAAAAAATCGTCACCGTCCTCCATGAACTGAAAGCTCACCAAAGGCCAATTCATGCCTCGCGCCACCGACAGCAGCACTACGATTTCACTCACCGCCACTTCGCTGTCGGCGCTGTTCCCTGAGTCGTTTTCAGGCGACGAAGCCCTGAACATATTGGGTTCACAAACCCTCAACGGTCTCAACGACGGCACTTCTCTTACGCTGACCAGCGCTATTGCTACCCACGTCACCACCACTCTGCACAACGATGCGCAGATGCGCGAGTTCGACGCACTGGTAGCCGAGATCCGCCAACTGCCCGCCGATGCCACAGCCGAGCGCTATAAGATCCTGCTCAGACCGTGGCTGTGGTGGCTGACCCTCGCGAGCAACAACCGCGTATTTCAGAACCTCGCCACGTCGGACATCGTCACGACGATTTTCAAGGCCCATGGCTTCACCGATTTCAAACTCTCGCTGACCGGCAGCTACACGCCCCGTGAATACTGCGTGCAGTACGGCGAAAGCGATTTCGCTTTTGTTTCGCGGCTACTGGAAGAGGAAGGCATCTTCTGGTTCTTCACCCACGACGAAGGCAAGCACACGCTGGTGCTCGGCGACAGCAACGATGCCTTCGTGCAAATCCCCAACGGGCCGAAGGTCAAGTATTTTGGGCAAGGTCTGGGTGAGCGTGAGTTGCACGGCATTCGCTCCGGGCAGGTGTGCCTGCAAGCTGTGTCCGGGGTGTACCGGGCGACGGATTACGAATTTACCACGCCAACCACTTCGCTCTACGGCCAGGCCGAAGCCGTGGCCGGGCCGCTTTCGATCTACGAGCACCCGGGCGGCTACAACGCCAAGGCGCGCGGTGATGCGCTGACCAAGCAACGGGTTGACGGCTTGCGCAGCGAGGAGAAACGTTTTGTCGGCGAAAGCGACTGCCGTTGGCTGATTCCGGGGCACTGGTTCACCCTCGAAGGGCACGACGATGCCAGTCTGAACATCGATTGGGTGGTGACGCGGGTCACCCATGACGCCAGCCACGACAGTTATCGCAACCGCTTCGAAGCCATCCCCAAAGCCACCCCGTTTCGTCCGCAACGTGTGACGCCAAAGCCGCGCATGCATCCGCAGACGGCCATCGTCGTGGGCAAGTCCGGTGAGGAAATCTGGACCGACGAGTACGGCCGGATCAAGTTGCAGTTCCCCTGGGATCGCGATGGCAAGAACGATGAAACCAGCTCCTGCTGGGTGCGCGTGGTGTTGCCGTGGAGTGGCAAGGGTTTTGGCATGCAGTTCATCCCGCGCATCGGCCAGGAAGTCATCGTCACGTTTATCGACGGTGATCCGGATCGGCCACTGGTCACCGGTTGCGTTTATAACGGCGACAACGCCCTGCCCTATGCCCTCCCGGCCAATCAGACGCAATCGGGAATCAAAACCCAGTCATCCAAGGGTGGCGGCGGTTTCAACGAGCTGCGCTTCGAAGACAAAAAGGACGCTGAAGAAGTGTTCTTGCAGGCGCAGAAGGATTTCAACATCAACGTCCTCAATGACACCACTGCCACCGTCGGCCACGACGAAACCCTCACCGTGCAGAACGCGCGCACCCGCACTGTGAAGGACGGCGACGAGACGGTGACGCTGGAAAAAGGCAAACGCAGCGTCACGATTCAGACCGGCAGCGACAGCCTCGATGTAAAGGACAGCCGCACGGTGAAGGTCGCCGCTGATCAGAACCACAGCACCGGCGGCAACTACACCGACAAGGTCAGCGGTGATTACAGCCTGACCGTGGATGGCAACCTGACGATTAAAGTCAGCGGCACCCTGACCCTGCAAAGTGGCGGCAGCTTCACGATCAAGAGCGGCGCCGATCTGGCGACCTCGGCCAGCACCTCGATCACGCACAAGGCCGGCACTGCCTTGACCAATCAGGCCGGTACTTCACTGGACAACAAGGCCGGGACGACGTTGACCAACGACGCCGGGATCAGTCTGACCAACAAGGGCGCAGCCTCACAGACCGTGGACGGCGGTGGCATGCTGACCATCAAGGGCGGTCTGGTGCAGGTCAACTGACAAGGAGAAACCATGGCGATCACACCGCTGGATCTGCAGCAGGATGACAAGCAGCTCAAGGGGCGCCTGCAGGACGGTCAGCTTGATGGCCCGCTGAACATCAAGGATGACGGTCGCAAACAGGCGGATCTGAATTACAACCAGGGCGAATTGCACGGCACCTCACTGCTGTATCACACCAACGGTAAGGTCTCGGCACAGATGCCGTTTGTACGCGGCAAGTTGCAGGGCGTTGCCAGTTTTTATGCGCCCGAGGGTTTTCTGCAACGTAAAGCGACGTATCGCCGCGGCTTGTTGCATGGCGAGGCGTTCAATTACTTTGCCGACGGACAAGTGGCGGAGGCTGAGTTTTATCGCGATGGTGTGCGTGAGGGGCGCTATCAGCGCTTTCACCCCAATGGCAAACCGGCGGTGGAGGCGCGCTATGTGAATGGCCAGTTGCTGGAGCCGGAACAAGGATTTGCCGAGGACGGGCGGCCTTTGGGTGCGGATGGCAAGCCGATTTCGCGGGTGCGCTGGTGGTATCGGCAATGGGCGGATCCGCAGCAGACCTGAAAACCCGGAAGAGCCCCTCACCCTAGCCCTCTCCCAGAGGGAGAGGGGACCGACCGAGCTGTCTTGCTTCATACATCGACCTGTAA
>NZ_AKJR01000011.1:0-11899 GCF_000282235.1 Pseudomonas sp. GM24
GAGGGGCTTTTGATCTTGCCTACCAAACCCCAGACACAACAAAGCCCGCACAAGGCGGGCTCTGTTCTGACTCGGTCCAGGCTTAGAAGCGGAACACTTCCATATCTGTCCGAATCGGCGAGGCCATCGGAATCTTCGGCTGCTTCTCGGCTTCCGCTGCTGGCGCCGCCGGCTTCGGTGCCGATTTACGCGGCGCCTCGGCCACCGGCGGCTGATTGGCCAACGGCTTCAGCGCCACCGACAATTGCTCGGCCAGACGCTGCAGCAAAATACCCTGTGCCTGCACCTGCGAAGCCGTACTGCCAGCATGCAGCTCTTGCAGGTGAACGATGCGGTTATCGCGCACCTGACCACGACGGTCGATCAAACGCCATTGCGCATCAAGTATCGCCGGTTGTTTCTGGCCAGAGTCCAGACGTGTAATGGTCAACAACACCTGCACATCCGGAGTGAACCCCGTTGTGGCCGGTGCCAGCACCACACGTTGGCTGTCCAGATGGCCAGCGACCTGACGCATCAGCAACTGATCGATATCCGACGAAAGGCTGCCAGCCCAACGACCGTCGGTCGCCGCTTGCAGACTGCCGTCTGGTTGACGTTGCAGTAATGTTTCACGTTGCAGGTAATCGGCTACGACTACCGGGCCTAACAAAACCGCCATGCCTGCGCTTTGCGCAGGCTGAACCGGACTTCCGCTGTCCAGTTGATACAGCGACACCGGCTGGTGAACGCTGCAACCCGCCAGGCCCAAAACGCCGGCGAGCAGGAAAATAAGGGGGCGCAGAGCTGTCATCATCCCGTCCAGGTGGCCGCCACAAGGCTGACCACAGTGAAAATACTCAATAAATATGAAGAACGCTCAGCCACGCCGGCGCTTGGAAAGGCCATATCATCCGTGAATATGCGTTCCGACTCCAGCGCCAAAGCGTCGATCTACGCGTTAAATCGTGGATCGACGCCTCTAGGACGCCTAATTGAGGTTTTCGACGAGCAGCGCATCCACTCTCTGGAAGCCCCTTGGAAGCTTATTGCCACGACGTCCACGTTCACCTTTGTAGTGTTCGAGGTCGTCGGCCTTCAGCGACAGGGTGCGTTTTCCGGCCTGCAGCACCAACGTGGCGCCTTCCGGAATGACCGCGATGTCCGTGACATATTCTTCGCGACTGGCCACGCGCTCACCGGAAATACCGATGATCTTGTTGCCTTTGCCCTTACCTAATTGTGGCAGATCGCTGATTTTGAAGATCAGCAGGCGACCTTCGGTCGTGACCGAGGCCAGCCAGTTGTGCTCACGATCAGCTACCGGACGCGGCGCGATGACTTTGGCGTTGTTCGGCAGGCTCAACAGGGCTTTACCGGCCTTGTTCTTGGCTTGCAGGTCTTCGCCTTTGACCACGAAGCCGTAACCGGCGTCGGAGGCGATCACGTACAACGCATCGTCTTCCGGCATCAGCACACACTCGAACGAGGCGCCCGGCGGCGGCGTCAGACGACCGGTCAACGGTTCACCCTGACCACGCGCCGACGGCAACGTGTGCGCGGCGACAGAATAGCTGCGGCCGGTAGAGTCAATCACCACGGCAGACTGGTTGGAGCGCCCCGCCGCCGAGGTCTTGAAGCCGTCGCCGGCCTTGTACGACAGGCCGGTAGCATCAATGTCATGACCTTTGGCCGAACGGATCCAGCCTTTTTCCGAGAGGACGACGGTGACTTTCTCGTTCGGCAGCAGATCGTGCTCGGTCAACGCTTTGGCTTCGGTACGTTCGACGATTGGCGAACGGCGGTCATCGCCATAGGTTTCGGCGTCCTTGATCAGCTCGGTGCGCACCAGCTTCTTCAGCTTGGCTTCGCTGCCCAGCAGCGCTTGCAGCTTGGCTTGTTCCTTGAGCAGTTCGTCCTGCTCGTCGCGCAACTTCATCTCTTCCAGTCGCGCCAACTGCCGCAGACGGGTGTCGAGGATGTAGTCGGCCTGAATTTCGCTGAGGGCGAAACGCTCGATCAGCTTGGCCTTCGGATGCTCCTCGGTGCGGATGATGTGGATCACTTCATCGAGGTTGAGGTAGGCAATCAACAAACCGTCCAACAGGTGCAGACGACGCTCGACCTTGTCGAGGCGGAATTGCAGGCGGCGACGCACGGTCAGCACGCGGAATTCCAGCCACTCGACCAGCAAGGCACGGAGGTTTTTCAGCTGTGGTTTGCCGTCCAGACCGATGATGTTGACGTTGACCCGGTAGGTCGACTCCAGCTCGGTGCTGGCGAACAGGTGCTGCATCAGCGCTTCGTGATCGACGCGGCTGTTGACCGGAATGATCACGATGCGGCACGGGTTTTCGTGGTCGGATTCGTCGCGCAGGTCAGCGATCTGCGGGGCTTTTGACGGCTTGGCCTGCATCAGCGCGGCGATCTGCTCCAGCACCTTGGCACCGGACACCTGGTGCGGCAGCGCGGTGACGATGATGTCGCCGTCCTCGACGTGGTAGACGGCGCGCATGCGCACCGAGCCTTTGCCGGTTTCGTACATCTTCAGCAGGTCGGCACGCGGCGTGATGATTTCTGCTTCGGTCGGATAGTCCGGGCCTTGAATGTGTTCGCAGAGTTGCTCGACCGTGGCTTTCGGCTCATCGAGCAGGCGCACGCACGCGGTGGCGACTTCGCGCAGGTTGTGCGGCGGCACGTCGGTGGCCATGCCCACGGCGATACCGGTGGTGCCGTTGAGCAGAATGTTCGGCAGGCGCGCCGGCAGCACCAGCGGCTCCTGCAGGGTGCCGTCGAAGTTCGGCCCCCAGTCGGCAGTGCCCTGGCCGAGTTCGCTGAGCAGCACTTCGGAATAACGCGACAGACGCGCTTCGGTGTAACGCATGGCGGCGAAGGACTTCGGATCGTCCGGCGCACCCCAGTTACCCTGACCGTCGACCAGCGTATAGCGATAGCTGAATGGCTGGGCCATCAGCACCATCGCTTCGTAGCACGCCGAGTCACCGTGCGGGTGGAATTTACCGAGCACGTCGCCGACGGTACGCGCCGACTTCTTGTGCTTGGAATCGGCGTCCAGGCCCAACTCGCTCATCGCATAAATGATGCGACGCTGCACCGGTTTCAGGCCGTCGCCGATATGCGGCAAGGCACGGTCCATGATCACGTACATGGAGTAGTTGAGGTAGGCACTTTCGGTGAAGTCGGCCAGCGAGCGGCGTTCTACACCGTCCAGGCTGAGATCAAGGGGGTTGCTCATGCAGGCCTCATCGGTTCGTTGTCTGGCGCAGCAGCATGGTGCCACCGCGCTGAGTAAATTCAAGTTTGTTCAGGGCGCTCATGCCAAGCAACACCTGATCGCCATGCAGCCCCGGCGCCACCAGTGCGCGGACGTCGCGCAGCACGATGTCGCCCAGTTGCAGGCGGTCGATTTTGGTCCGGTAGCCCTGGCTCAGGCCGTTGGCCGTGCTCAGGGTCACACCGAAACCTTCTTCCAGTTTCAAACGCTTGGCCAGATCCGCCGGGATCGCCACATCGGTCGCGCCGGTGTCGAGCATGAACTCCACCGGCTCACCGTTGATCTGACCGCTGGCGACAAAATGCCCTTGGGCGTTGCCGGCCAGCTTCACCTCGATAAAACCTTCGCCCTGCTCCGAACTGACGACGACGTTCGGATTCTGCTGACGTTGCTCCCACTGGCCGAAAAACCGCGTGGCCAGAAACAGCGCCGCGCACCACGCCAGAATCATCAGCACCCGACCGGCGCGCTTGCCCGGCGGCTGTTGACTCATGGCTTGGCGCTCCAGCCGCCATCAGGTGCGGCGAAGCGCCAGACGATCGGCCGAACCTCACCGTCGGCCCGCGGGCCGAAATTATTGTCGACGCCGACCCATGCACCATCAGCGTCAACGATCAGCGCCTCTTCCAGCCCGAAGTTCTGCGAATAACGGCGGTTGGCCTGTAACAGTTCAGCGGCGTACGACCAGCAACGCTCGACCTTGGCGGTCTGCGCATCGCGCCGACAAATCTGGAAAGCGTTGCGCTCAAGGGTAAACAATTTGCCGTTGAACAACGAAAGGTCGGAAAAGTCTCGGTCGACCGCTCTAGCCTTGGGGAACTGCGGCGGCTGCATTTCCTTGCCGCCCTCGCTGAGCAGCACGCAACGACCGTCGCAATCCCACACTGTCTGCTGGCGCTTGATCAGCAGCAAGCCACGGCTTTGCCGCTCGGCGGCCAGCCACATCTGATCGCCCGCCGGGCTGATCGCCAGGCCTTCGAAAATCGCATTGAAATGCAGGAGCATGCCGCTGGCCCGCGCTTCGCGAACCATCATCGGCGAGATCTTCAGCCAGTTGACCGGGCCGCTGACGGGCACCTGCAAGACCGCCGCATGGCCCTCGCTGACAATGTAGCGATTGCCGGTGCTGTCGCAACTGATGCCTTCGAAATCCAGGTCGCCACCGCGCACGAACGATGCGGCCCAATTGCGCGAGCGCAACCCCCACGGTAGACCGGTCTCCGGCACCAGGGGCACGTCGATGTGCAAGGCTTCGGCCTGCCAGACCTGATCGGCGGTATTGAGCCGATAGATCTGATCATCATCGCGGTCCGACACCGTCCACAACTCGCCGCCACACATGGCCAGCCCCGACAGGTTACCGCCGCGCATGCCGTCGACGGGGTGTTCGGAGAGCACGCGCAATTCCTGCAAAGGCTCGGCCGACACGCTCATCACACTCAGCAGCAACACACCCGCCAAGGCCCAGCCAAACCGCATCAGGCCAGCACCTCGGCGAGGTTGCCTTTGGATTCGAGCCAGGTCTTGCGGTCACCGGCGCGTTTCTTCGCCAGCAGCATGTCCATCATTTCCGAGGTTTCGGCAAAATCCTCGCCCAGCGTCAACTGCACCAGACGTCGCGTGTTCGGGTCCATGGTGGTTTCACGCAGCTGCGGCGGGTTCATCTCACCCAGACCTTTGAATCGGGTGACCTGCGGTTTGCCGCGTTTCTTCTCGGCGACCAGGCGGTCGAGAATGCCGTCGCGCTCGGCTTCGTCGAGAGCGTAGTAGATCTCTTTGCCCAAATCGATGCGGTACAGCGGTGGCATGGCGACGTAGACGTGACCGGCATCCACCAGCGGGCGGAAATGCTGGACGAACAACGCGCAGAGCAAGGTCGCGATGTGCAGACCGTCGGAGTCGGCGTCGGCGAGGATGCAGATCTTGCCGTAACGCAACTGGCTCATGTCCGCCGCGCCCGGGTCGACACCGATGGCCACGGCGATGTTGTGCACTTCCTGACTGGCCAACACCTCACTGCCGTCGACTTCCCAGGTGTTGAGGATCTTGCCGCGCAACGGCAGGATCGCCTGGAACTCTTTGTCCCGCGCTTGCTTGGCGGAACCGCCGGCGGAATCACCTTCGACCAGAAACAGTTCGGAACGCATCGGATCCTGCCCGGCGCAGTCGGCCAGTTTGCCCGGCAACGCGGGGCCTTGAGTGACGCGTTTACGCTCGACCTTCTTACTCGCTTTGAGACGACGACCGGCGTTATTGATTGCCAGCTCAGCCAGGGCCAGACCGGTTTCCGGGTTGGCGTTGAGCCACAGGCTGAACGCATCCTTGACCACACCGGAGACAAACGCCGCCGCTTCACGGGACGACAGACGCTCTTTGGTCTGGCCGGAGAATTGCGGCTCCTGCATTTTCATCGACAGGACGAACGCGATGCGCTCCCAGACGTCTTCCGGCGCCAGCTTCACGCCGCGCGGCAGCAGACTGCGGAATTCGCAGAACTCGCGCATGGCGTCGAGCAAACCCTGACGCAAACCGTTGACGTGGGTACCGCCCTGCGCCGTCGGGATCAGGTTGACGTAGCTTTCCTGCACCGCGTCGCCACCTTCCGGCAGCCACAGCAGCGCCCAGTCGACCGCTTCTTTATTACCGGCGAAAGCGCCGCAGAACGGCTCGTTCGGCAGGCGTTCGAATTCGCTGACGGCGTCGACCAGATACGAGCGCAGGCCGTCTTCGTAGTGCCACTCGACTTTCTCGCCGGTGCCTTTGTCTTCGAAGCTGACCAAAAGGCCCGGGCACAACACAGCCTTGGCCTTGAGCACGTGCTTGAGGCGGCTGATGGAGAATTTCGGTGAATCGAAATACTTCGGATCCGGCGCGAAGTACACGCTGGTGCCGGTGTTGCGCTTGCCGACGGTGCCGACGATTTCCAGCTCGGTGGCTTTGTAGCCATCGGCGAACGTCATCTGGTATTCGTTGCCGTCACGCTTTACGCGCACGCGCACTTCGGTCGACAAGGCGTTGACCACGGAAATACCCACACCGTGCAAACCGCCGGAGAACTGGTAGTTCTTGTTGGAAAACTTGCCGCCCGCGTGGAGCTTGGTGAGGATCAGCTCAACGCCCGACACGCCCTCTTCCGGGTGAATGTCGACCGGCATGCCACGACCGTCGTCGCTGACTTCCAGGGAATGGTCAGCGTGCAGGATGACCTGCACCGATTTGGCGTGGCCGGCCAAGGCTTCGTCGACACTGTTGTCGATGACTTCCTGGGCAAGGTGGTTCGGCCGACTGGTGTCGGTGTACATGCCGGGGCGTTTGCGCACCGGGTCGAGGCCCGAGAGGACTTCGATGGCGTCGGCGTTATAAGAGCTAGCGCTGGGAGTGGCCATAGGGTCTCGTCGTCAGTCATTCATGAAATAGGGGCAAGACTTCACAGTGCGGTGAAATCGATTGCCTGATACACATCGGCACCAATGCCGGCAAAACTCAGCAACGCCGGCAATTGCCCGGCGAAACCCTGAAAACTGTGGTCGCCGCCGGCCTGAATACGCAAGGCGCAGGCCCGGTAATACTGCTGGGCGAGGCGATAATCCAGTGTTTCATCGCCGGTCTGCAACCATACCTGATAGCGCTGGGCGTCCTGAGGCGCCGGCACTTCCAGTTCGGCCAGGGCCGTGACGTGGTCGTGGGTCAATTCCCAGGTTTCATCGGTATACAGGTTTTTCTGCGTGCCCAGATAGCCGTCGAACATCCGGTGCGGGCTGACCGCCGGGTTGACCAGCAGGGCTTTCAGGCCATGGCGCTCGGCCAGGTGAGTCGCATAGTAGCCGCCGAGTGAGCTTCCCACCAGCAGCGGGCTGCCCAGTTCGGCAATCGCTTGTTCCAACTGACCGATGGCTTCACGCGGGTGGTGATGCAGGGCCGGGACACGCAATTTGTCGGTCAAACCCAGCTGCTCCATCACGGAGACCAACTGGCAAGCCTTTTTCGAGGCCGGGGCGCTGTTGAAACCGTGGATATAGAGGATCGAACCGGACATTTGAGCTCCCTGGGTGTCGGTTTGGGTTTGCAGAGTTTACAGGGAGAGAAGAGCGGATTGGGGGTGGTTTCGAGAAATTGGTTATTCAGCAGGGGCGGCCCTCACCCTAGCCCTCTCCCAAAGGGAGAGGGGACTGAATGGGGAATATTCAAGAACTACACCGACCTGAAAGTGATTGGGCGAATCCATAATCGACTCGGTATTTCAGGTCGGCGCATGACGCAATACACCTCGGTCGGCTCCCTCTCCCTCTGGGAGAGGGCTGGGGTGAGGGGCTCTTGATCGAAAATCAGTAACCTTCGGAACCGTAATCAACGGTAAAAGCAAATCCGGTGACACGTTCCACGCCAGTCTCCAATCGCCCATCCGGCAACAACCGCAACCACCGATACCCCGGCGCCTGCTCCCCCACCTTGAAGTCCGCACTCCCCGGCTCGAACTGAATGCACGTCGAAGGCGAAGCCATCAAGCGCACGCCATTGCGCTCACGATCAATCTCCTGATGCACATGCCCCCACAACACCGCGCGAGCCTGTGGAAAACGATCCAGCACCTCGAAAAACGCCTCGGGATTGCGCAAACCAATCGGCTCCATCCACGCGCAACCGATCGACACCGGGTGATGATGAAAACAAACCAGATGATGGCGCTCCGGCGCTTCGCTCAGGGAGCGGGCCAGCAGCTGCAATTGATCATCCTGAAGATACCCCGGCACCGAACCCGGCACCGCCGAATCCAGCAGCGTCACCCGCCAGTTACCAATATCGACTACCGACTCCAGCAACGCGCTCTGCACGGCGGCCTGGGCCATGATCATCGGTTCGTCGTGATTGCCGGGAATCCAGCGCGCCGGGGCAGCGATCTGCGCGCTCATCTGGCGAAACTGCTGATACGACGCCAGCGTGCCGTCCTGCGAGATATCGCCGGTGGCCAGAATCAGGTCGATCTGCGGCTGCTGCTCCAGCACCAACTCGATCACCTGTTGCAGGCTCTCGCGGGTGTTCATGCCCAGCAGCGTACCGTGCGCTTCAGCGAACAGATGGCTGTCGGACAACTGCACCAGCAGCGGCGAATCGGCGGAGGTCAACGTGGATACGCTCGGCAAGGCGCTCTCCCAAGGCAAAAGCACGGAATCGATAGTGCCGCAATTATGCTGGGGGATCACTGAAAGAGGAAACTGCCGAACCGGACGCAGTTCACAACTAGCGTACGACGTCGTACTCGTGCCCCAACGCCAGGCAATGACTCAGCCATTCCCCCAGGAACAGATTGAGCTGGGCCTTTTCATCTGGCTGATGCATGGCCGCGTTCGGGTAAGGATAGATGCCGCGAAAGCGTCGTGCATGTTCGGCGCTGACCACTTCGGCCATGCGCGCGTCATGATAGACCTGCACTTCCAGTTGCGGCACCGGCAGCCAAGGCAGGCTATGTTCCTGACGCACTTGCAACGTTGTGGTGTATGGGCAGGTTTGCAGCACTTCGAGGGCCAGCACGCCGAGCATCTGCTCGCCCTGGGTCACGGCGATCCGCCGCGCCTCGGGCTCGTTGCGCATGTCCGGCAGCAGTCGCATCAGGCGCGCGTAGTTGGCCTCGCAGGCGGCTTGCAGCCCCGCGAGGTCGACTCGATAACGATCGCGCAACTTGTTTACGACCATAACCCCCTCACTTCGGCGCGGTTCAGCGCCAGCCACTGCAAAGCGATGATGCTCGCCGCGTTGGCAATGCGACCGTCACGGACGGCCTGCAAGGCATCTTCAAAGGCCCAGACCGTGACGCGGATATCTTCTGCCTCTTCTTCCAGGCCATGCAGGCCGCCAACGCCGTCAGTGCTGCAACGCCCCAGATACAAATGCACGAACTCGTTGCTGCCGCCCGGCGACGGGAAATACTTGGTCATCGGCCACAGGGCCTTGATGTCCAGCCCAGCTTCCTCCTGCGCCTCGCGGTGAGCAACTTCTTCCGGCACTTCGGCCTTGTCGATCAGACCAGCGACCAGTTCGACCAGCCACGGGTTGTCGGTCTTGCCCATGGCGCCGACGCGAAACTGCTCGATCAACACCACCTCGTCGCGCTGCGGATCGTAAGGCAGCACACACACGGCATCGTGGCGTACAAAGACTTCACGGTTGATCTCGCGGCTCATGCCACCGGCGAACAATTCATGACGCAGGTGCAAACGGTCGAGTTTGTAAAAACCCTCGTAGCAGCGCTCGCGTCGCACGACGTCGACGGTGGTCGGAATGGCGTTGGCAAAATCAGTCATGAGCATCCTCTTTACTGCAGATCCATTACGAGTTGCCGCTTGTTACTGGCAACCTCGACTTCGCGCCATCCTAACGCGCCCGCACCGTTTGATGCAGCCCCTTTACCGTCAGCGGGATGGACGGTGGAGGCGAAACCCACTCTAATTAACTTAGTGGCGAACTGACTGCTTCTGCGAGAGTCGAAGCGGATATCTTTTTGCCTTCCCCTGCTTTCGAAAGGACGCCCATGTCGCTTTTCAAAATTGCCTCCGTGGCCGCCATTGCCCTGACTCTGGGTGCGTGCGCCAGCCTGTTCCAGCCCAACTACCGCACACCGCTGGAAACCACCCGCGATGCATCGGAACAACTGAAACCGGGCTGTTCCAACCCTGATTGCCCACTGGTGAACATCGACACCCTGCGCTTCCCGGCCGAACCTGCGCTGGACGGCATCATCGAAAAACGCCTGCTGCAAATGACCCGCACCGAGAAAAACGCCCAAGTAGCGCCAACCCTGGCGGCCTATCGCGAGCAGTTTCTGGCCAGTGCCGGCCCGCGCAACAGCAGCTATCTGCAAGCGAAAGTACGCGAGCAGCATGACGGCTTGGTGATCATCGAAGTGTCGAGCTACCTCGACACCGGCGGTGCGCATGGCACCCCGGGGCGCGGTTTCATCAACTATTCGCGCCAGCAGCACAAGGTGCTGAACCTGTCCGACATGCTCGTGCCGGGTCAGGAAGAGGCGTTCTGGAAAGCGGCGCAGGTCGCGCACAACAGTTGGTTGATCAGCACCAAGCTCGATCAGGAGCCGGAGTTCGTGGCGAACTGGCCGTTCGTGAAGACCCCGAACGTGGCGCTGACCTATGGCGGCGTGATCCTCAAGTACGACGTGACCACCATCGCGCCTTACGCGCTGGGCCACGTCGAACTGAAGATTCCTTATCCGCGTCTGAACGGCATTCTCAAGCCTGAGCTGTTTCCCGGCCGTAACTGAAGGCCCGGCCCAGCACTAGTTGCAACAGCCCTGCCAGCACCAGCGCCGGCAGGGTTGCGCCGACATCCGGATACAGATTCGCCAGCAAGTGGTAGGTGCTCACGCCACCCAGCCACGCTAACAACGCCGGCCAGCGCAATGCCGCCGACGCGACCTGAGCGCTGCGCTTGCGCAGGATGAAGTGATCGACCAGCACCACGCCGAACAGCGGCGCAAACACCGAGCCGATCAGCAGCAGGAAATTCTGGTACTGCGCCAACGGCGCCAGCAGGGCGATCAGCGTGCAGATCACGCCAATGGCCAAGGCCAGATGCTCGACTTTCAGGCGCAACAGAATCCCGCTGGAAACCGCTGCCGAGTGAATGTCGGCGAAGGCGTTTTCCGACTCATCCAGCAGAATCAGCAACAGCGGAATGCCCAGACCTGCACCGGCCAGTGCCAGCAGCAACGCGTTGACTTCACCGCTCGGCGCGAACGCAAGCGTGTAAGCGACGCCAAGGCTCATCAGCCAGAAGTTGCCGATAAAGAAACCGACCGCAGTGCCGCCGAAAACATTCTTCGCACGCTTGCCGAATCGCGAGTAGTCGGCGATCAGCGGCAGCCACGACAGCGGCATCGCAATGGCAATGTCAAAGCCCACAGCGAATGGCATCGAACCGTCACCGGCACGCGACCAGAGATCGGCCAGATCGGCTTTGGCAAACAGGTTCCAGGTCAGCCACAGGCACGCCGCCAACAGCAGCCAGATGCCCCACTTGCGCAGGATCTGCCGCACAAAAGTCAGCGGCCCGCTAACAGCAAGCAACGTCGCCAACGCCCCGAAAAACAGTGTCCACAAAACCGGGTTCGACCACAGCGAACCTTCGCTGAACGCGCGGGTGCCGAGCAGGCTGGCAGCGTCGCGCATGACGATGATTTCGAACGAGCCCCAACCAATCAGTTGCAGCAGGTTGAGCAGCGCCGGCAGGCTCGCGCCTTTGCTGCCGAGGCTGAGTTTCAGCGCGGCCATCGAGGACAGACCGGTGTCGCTGCCGATCACGCCAACGGCGGCCAGCAACAGTACGCCGACCAACGTGCCGAGGAAAATCGCCAGCAGCGAACCGGACAGGCCCAGACCTGGCGCGAGTAATGCGCCGGTCTGCAAAACCATCAGGCCGATGCCGAGGGAGAACCACAAGGAAAACAGATCGCGACCACCGAATACACGCTTGTCGGCGGGTACGGCGAGGTCGGGGGAATAAGTGCTGGGTTGAATGCTCAAGGGTGTTATCTCAGAGGGACACTTGTTGTGATCGTTCCCACGCTCCGCGTGGGAACGCCTCTAGGGACCAGTGACGCGGAGCGTCACGGGC
>NZ_AKJR01000012.1:0-7059 GCF_000282235.1 Pseudomonas sp. GM24
GGCTGCGATCTTTTGACGTTGATCTTAAAAAACAAGATCAAAAGATCGCAGCCTTCGGCAGCTCCTACAGGGGATTGGTGGTGTTCTTTCAGGCGGGGTAACCGGTGATTTTGCGGATGCTCTGGTACAGCGGTTTGAGCTGGCGGTACATGCGCAGGTAGACCTCTTTGTACAGTTGCTCATAGATTTTCCGGGCCTCGGGCTGCGGTGTGAAAACCGCGCCGACCCGGGTCATCGCCGCGATGGCCGTGGGGAAATCCGCATGCAGCCCCAACCCCACCGCACAACAAATCGCTGCGCCCAGACCCGAAGCCTCATACACATGCGGACGCTCCGCCGGCAGGCCGAAAATATTCGCCGTGAGCTGCATCGCCGCATCACTCTGCGAGCCGCCACCGGCAACGCGCAGACGCTTGACCGAGACCTTCGAACGCCGCTCGATATTCTCCATGCCCTGACGCAACGCATACGCCAGCCCCTCAAGAATCGCCCGGTAAATATGCGCCCGGGTGTGCACATCACCGAAGCCAATCATCGCGCCTTTCGCTTCCACACCCGGCTCGCGAATCCCCGGCGACCAGTACGGTTGCAGCATCAAACCCATCGATCCCGGCGGCACCGCATCGACCAGCGCATCGAACAACTGCTCCGGCTCGATGCCCTGCTCTTTCGCCTGCTGCATCTCGCGCAAGCCGAACTCGTTCTTGAACCAACTGACCATCCAGTAACCGCGATAAATCATCACCTCACAGTTGTACTGATCCGGCACTGCCGAGGGGTACGGCGGGATCAACGGGACAATTTCCAGATAGCGCGAGCGGGTACTGGTGATCGTCGCCGTGGTGCCGTAAGACAGGCACACCGTATTCGCATCGACCACGCCGGCACCGACCACTTCGCAAGCCTTGTCGGCGCCGGCAGCAATCAACGGCAAACCTTCGGGAATGCCGGTGTGGCGAGCGGCTTCAGCGGTGATGTAGCCAAGGGTTTCACCAGGTTTTTGCAAGCTCGGCAATTGCTCGGGACGCACCGCCAGCGCCTGCCATTTCCAGTCACTCGGCGCAGCCCATTTCAGGCGTTTGAAGTCGAACGGCAGGTAGCCAACGCAACAGCCGATCGAGTCGACAAAGCGTCCGCACAGTCGATGGGTGAGAAACCCCGAGAGCAGCAAAAACTTGTCAGTCGCCGCCCACACGTCAGGCTGGTGTTTTGCTATCCAGTTAGCCTCAGCCTGGGCGCGAAAGTAATCCACGGTGCCTTGCGCGCCGACCAGTTTGAACAGCCAGCCCCACGGCCCTTTGATCCCGCCCTCGACTTCGCTCTGCCGTTGATCGAGCCACAGAATCGCCGGGCGCAATGGCTTGCCCTCGGCATCGACATTGATCACCGTGCCGCGCTGCGTGGTCAGGGAAACGCCGGCGATCTGTGAGCGATCAATCCCCGTCTGTTGCCAGACCTGCTGACACGCCTCGCCGAGTTTCGCCCAGTAATACTCCGGATCCTGCTCGGCCCAGCCCGGCTGCGTCGAGTAATACGCCTGCAACTCGACCTTGCCTTTGCCGAGCAGATTGCCCTGCAAATCGAAAAGCAGCGCGCGCACGCTCTGGGTGCCGTTGTCGATGGCCAGCAGGTAACGCTTGTTCGGGTGGTTATCCATGGAGCTCTCTTCAAGGGGCATCAAGGCGTGGCATCCGGCAAACCGTGATGGCGTTGCCACAACGCCCGATAACGCTGTTCTTCCTGCTGCCAGTGTTCGTCGCACCAGGCCAGTCGTGGCTGGCAGAGTTGGCGAATGGCGGTGAAATATTCTTCGCCACCGCGCGGCAACAGCAGGCCCAGACGCGTGCGGCGCAGGAGCAGATCGTCGAGGTGCAAGACCATTTCAGTCTCACAGGCGAAGGCCAATTCCGCCCACAAGGTGTCCGTGGCGCCGACCGTGGCGTGGCCGATTTCTTTGATTAATTGCGCCAGCCTTGGCAGTTCTCGGCCATGCCGTCCTGCCAGACGTCGCCACTGATGGCTGCTCAATTCAGCAATCGGCAGCGCAGGCACAGCGGCAAACACTGGCGCGGCGTCATCGATGAAAGGACGACCCAGCATGCTCGCGCAGGCCTTGAGCACTTCGATGGCTTGCGGGCGAAACGTGGTCAGCTTGCCGCCGGCCAACGTCACGCAACCGGGCTCCTGCCACAGCACATGCTCGCGGGTTTCGTTCGACGGCTTGTCTTGATGCGCACCCGCGCTGCCCACCACCGGACGTACGCCGGACCAGGTCGACAGCACATCATTAGCCGTCACAACTGCGCCGGGAAACTGTTGCGTGCAGGCCGCCAGAAGATAGCCGAGTTCTTCAGCGCTGATGCTCGCGCTCTGATCCAGATCGTCGCGATGGTCGAGGTCTGTAGTACCGACCACCGTCGCGCCCTCCCACGGAAAAACAAACACCGGACGCCGATCGCGCTCATGCAGAAAAGTGAACGCCTGCGCCACCGGCAAACGCCAACCCGGCAGCAATACATGACTGCCACGCAATGGGCGTAATTGCCGTGGTGCCTCAGTCGGCCGCAAACGCTCAGCCCACGCACCAGTCGCCACAGCGAGCACACCGCAGCGCAATTGCAGGGTAGCGCCGCCCTCGCAATCTTCGATTTCAACGCCGCACACCCGCCCCTTTTCTCGCAGTAAATGTTCGACGCGAACGCCATTGACCACGACAGCACCATCGGCGCGTGCCTCGCTCAACACACGCATCACCAGCCGCGCATCATCGGTCAGCGCATCGACAAAACAGGTGCCGCCGAGCAAGCCGATTTCCTTCACGCCCGGCGCCAGATAACGCAGTTGTTGCGCATCATGAAATCGATGGCTGCGCCGTCCCGCCAAGGCGTCGTAAACGCTCAGCAAGCCACCCAACACCCGAGGCCCGGGAAAGCCGCCGCGATAGTGCGGCATCATAAAGCTCATCGGCTCGACCAACCCCGGCGCTTCGTCGAGCAAGCGCTGACGTTCGCGCACCGAATCACGAGTCAGGCGCCACTGGCCCTTGGCGATGTAACGCAAACCGCCATGGACCATTTTCGACGATCGGCTAGAGGTGCCCCAGGCAAAATCACGCTGTTCCAGCAGCAGACAGCGCCAGCCTCGACGCGCGGCTTCCCGCAGGATTCCGGCGCCGCTGATGCCGCCGCCGATGACGATCAGGTCCCAGCTTTCCTCGGCCAGCGTCGGCAGAATCTGCTGACGCCATGCGGCGTTCCAGTCCGGATTCATCGCCGTCACTCCGGCAGCAGCGTGCCGGGATTGAGGCGCCCGGCCGGATCAAAGTGTTTGCTCAACGCCTGCAAGGTATCCATCGCCAATGCGCCCTTCTCGCTTAACAGGTACGGCGCGTGATCCTTGCCGACGCCGTGCTGGTGACTGATGGTGCCGTGGTTGTCGACGATGGTCTGGCTGGCCGCGTGTTTGAGCGCTTTCCAGCGTGCCAGCGTCTCCGGGTAATCCGCCGCCGGGCGAAACACGTAAGTGGTGTAGATGCTCGAACCTTCGCCGTAGACGTGGGACAGGTGGGTGAACACATGGACACGCTCGCCCTCAGCGGCCAAGGCCTCGCGCAGGCTGTTTTCGATAAGGTTGAGCAGGTTGTCGACGTTGCTCCAGTCGGTAGCGGTTTCGAGGGTGTCGACCACATAACCGGCGTTCCACAGGTTCTCGCGCAGGTAGGGGAACCGGAAGCGGTTCTGCGCCCATTTCTTGCCGAGCAAGGTGCCGGTGAACACGCCGCCGAAGGCCTTCAGATGCTGTCGTGCCTGGGTCAGCGACAGTGCGTTTTGTCGACGATTGCCAGTTACGCCGAAGGTCAGCAGGCACTTGCCCGCACCGGCGCCGCGCAGTTTCAGATACTTTTCCAGCCAGGCGATTTGTTGCGGATGACCGGCCAGCGCCAGCTGCGTTTCGGTTTCCACGGCGTTGGATAAACGCAGCATCGACAGCGGTACGCGCGCCTGGGCCAATTGGCGGATGGCTTGCAGGGCCTTGGTCCAAGAGGGCAGAAACACGCCGTAGAAACGCTCATCGGCAGGCAGCGCGCTGATCCGCACTTTGACTTCGGAAATGATCCCGAAACGGCCTTCGCAACCGAGCACCACTTCGCGCAGATCAGGCCCGGCGGCAGAGGCCGGAAACGTCGGAATTTCCAGAGGCCCGGCGAAGGTTTCCAACGTCCCGCCAGCAAATAACTGCTCGATCCGGCCATAGCGCAACGACTGCTGACCGCTGGAACGACTGGCAACCCAACCGCCCAACGTCGACAACTCCCACGACTGCGGGAAATGCCCCAGCGTGTAGCCCCGCGCACGCAGCTGACTTTCCACCTGCGGCCCGCTCGCACCGGGGCCGAATGTCGCCAGCAGGCTTTGTTCGTCGAGATCGATCAGGCGATTCATCCGCGCCAGCGACACCGTCACCACTGGCCGCGCAGAATCTGGTGGATTGATGTGTCCGGCCACCGACGTGCCGCCGCCGTAAGGGATCAGGCACAAGTCCTGTTCGTGAGCGAGCGCCAGCAACTGGCGAATGTGTTCAGCGGTCTCGGGGAACGCCACCGCATCCGGATAATTGCCCAACGCCCCTTCGCGCAACGCCAGCCAGTCCGGCAGGCTCTGGCCCCGCGCATGCAGCAAACGGTCATTGGCATCGACGCTGTACAACGTGTGCGCCGACAATCGCGAGGCCGGCACACGCGCCAATGCCGCTTCAAGGGTCGCATCGGGCAGCGCGCGCCCCTCGCCCAGTCGCTCATGAAGAAATTCCGCGCCCTGGGCCGGCAGTTCGACCACCGTGGTTGCATCTCCCCAGCCGTTCCAGCGTCGCATGCGTGTGTCCTTCTAACCGTCGGATCAGTGATATTTCAGGCCCCCATACTAGCCAGCGGCCGCAAAGTGTCACGGTCGCATCCGGCCAGTTCGTGTAGCCAATTGAGTCAAACGTCGCGCAAGCGTCAGCCATTTACTTTAGTCGGGGTTTCAAATTACCTTTCAGGCTATTCGTCCGCCTCCGCCGCCATTGATCAAAGGAATGGGATCATGCAATCGCTTGGCTTCACCTCGGTTCCGCCGCTGCTCAAATACCTGCGCCACGCCGAACAGCTGGGCATGGCCATCGAGCCGGCGTTGGCGGCAGCGGGTTTGCAGGCGCAGCAGTTGAGCGACAACACCCTGCGTTTGCCCGGTGAGGCGCATGAACGGTTGCTGGATTATTTCTGCGAACACTCGGGCGATCCGCTGTTCGGCCTCAACGCGGCGAATTTCGTCCTGCCCAATTCGTGGAGCGTGCTCGGTTACATCACCATGAACTGCGCGACGCTGGGCGATGCGATGAGCCGGATCATGCCGTTCGAAAAACTGGTCGGCGACATGGGCGTCAGCCGCGCCGAGGTGCTGGATGGCCACGTGCATCTGATCTGGACCTGCCGGTATCAGCGTCCACGGATTCGTCGGCATCTGGTGGAAAACGTGTTGGGGTCATGGCTGCACTATGCGCGCTGGATCGCTGATACGCAGATGTCGCCGGCCGCAGTCTGGTTGGAACATTCATGCCCGGCCGAGGCCACGCCGGCGCAGTACGAGGCGTTTTTCGGTTGCCCGGTGCTGTTTGATCAGCTGTATTCGGCGTTGGTCGTGCCGCTGGCGTATTTGCAGTTGCCGTTGCGCCAAGCGGATGCGCAGTTGCTGCGGACGCTGGAAGAACATGCGTTGGGGTTGATGGCGACGCTTGAGGATGCGTCGCTGGAGCAGCAGGTGAAGAACATCCTGCGGCAGTTGCTCAAGGAAGGCTTGCCACGCAAGGAGCAGGTCGCCGAACAGCTCGCTGTTTCCGTGCGCACGTTGCAGCGGCAGTTGCATCAGGCGGGGACGTCGTATCAGCAGATTCTCGATGATCTGCGTCAGGAGTTGGCTGAGCATTATTTGCTCAACAGCACGTTGCCGATTCAGGACATTGCGCAGTATCTGGGGTTTACCGAACCGAGGTCGTTTCACCGCACGTTCAAGAGCCGACGCGGGATGCCACCGGGGGAGTTTCGGCAGATGCATCGGGGTTGATTGTTCTGGCCCCTTCGCTGGCAAGCCAGCTCCCACAGTGTCCGAGTCGTCCACAAAATCTATTACTTGCACATAAACCTGTGGGAGCTGGCTTGCCAGCGATGGCGTCAGTGGCAGCCAACAATTCCTACAGGCAAATCTTCGATACTTGAGCGCAATAAACATCCCGCACCACAGGTGTTTAAAGACACTCAGCGTTACGCGAAACAGCCCACAAATCCTTGCGCCGCTGCCTACGCCTGCGCCAGAATCCGCCGGCTTGTGCGCCCTGAGCATGCTGCGTAACTTGATTGCGTCACTGATTCCCAGTGATCGAGCTTAGCGGCTCGGCTACATTCGCTCCCCGCTGCACGAGTATCATCCAGTCAGGTATTTGCCTGCGCTTAATGGTAGCTGTGCGCATGGCACCTTCGGGTGCGCCGGGGTGGGATGCGACCGGTCCGCTAACTTGCGCACAGCTGCCTCCCTTTTGCTTAGCGGCGAAATGGATGCGGCTTTAAAAGGTACGCTCCCATGTTCAAAGTAACGCCAAACCCGCCGGTCACTGACCCGGCCTCCCCCTACGAATCCGCCGATTCGAAGAAATTCCACGAAGCCGCCGAGCGCGCGCTCGACCATTATCTCGCCCCACCCACCGCGCAGATCATGGCCACGCCTTACCAACCCAACCACCTCTACATGGCCAACCCGGCATCCGCGACTGAACCCTTGCTGGTCGACGCCTGCGAAACACTGGGTTCTGCCTCGGTGATGCTCAACGACTTCGCCGCCGTGCTCGAAGGTTCGCACCGCAAGACCCTGCAAGGCATCGCGCAAGTGGTGATGGTGGCGGAAATGGCCGTCAATCAGGTGCTCGATAAGTTCGTGCCGACCGAGTAACGAAAAAGCCCGCGACCCAAACTGTGATGGTTAGGTGGCGGGCTCCTTTTTTCGGTGGGCCATTTTCCCCTCACCCCAGCCC
>NZ_AKJR01000012.1:7081-64581 GCF_000282235.1 Pseudomonas sp. GM24
GACCGAGGTGTCTGGCGCTATACATCGACCTGAATGACCGAGTCGATTATGGATTCGACCGAGCAGGTTCAGGTCGGTGTATCTCTCAAGCATCCCCGGATCGGTCCCCTCTCCCTCCGGGAGAGGGCTAGGGTGAGGGGCTGTTCAGTTCAGAGACAGATCGCGTTGGTAAACACCAGCCGATTACCAAACGGATCAACGATCGTCATGTCCTGACTCCCCCACGGCATCGCCTGAATGCCCGGGTGCGAAAACTTGTAATCCTTGGCCACCAACTGCTGCTGAAACGCCTCCAGCTCATCCGTCTCGATCCGCAGCGCCGAACCCGGGCACGCATCGCCATGATGCTCGGACAAATGCAACACACACTCCCCACGCGACACCTGCAGATACAACGGAAAATTCGCCTCGAAACGATGCTGCCAGTCGATCTTGAAACCCAGAAAATCGACGTAAAACTCGACAGCTTTGGCTTCATCGAAGATCCGCAGGATCGGGGTGGTTTTGCCGAAGCTCATGGGGTGCTCCCTGACTGATTGGCCCCACAGTGTAGACGGGGTGGATATCAGCAATTCGGCCTGTTGATGGCTTTCTTTAGTCGCAATGTGCCACCACTGTGACGCAGTCCGCGAAACCTCAGTGAAAGTTGTCGCGCAGATCACCGTGGCGAGCGAGAAACCGCCCTTCCCTGCGACCATTCGCCTGTCCGTTGCGATAACTCAAAACACCGTTGATCCAAACGCCGTCGATGCCCTGCGCGGCCCGTTGCGGCTCATTGAAATCCGCGACATCACGCACCGTCGCCGGATCGAACAACACCAGATCCGCCCAATACCCTTCACGAATCTCACCGCGTTCCTTCAAACCAAATCGCGCCGCCGACAGACCGGTCATCTTGTGTACGGCGGTGTGCAGCGGAAACAGCCCGATATCACGACTGAAATGTCCGAGAACCCGTGGGAAAGCACCCCACAGGCGCGGATGCGGGAACGGGTCTTCCGGCAGTCCGTCAGACCCGACCATCGACAACGGATGAGCGAGGATTCTTCGTACATCCGCCTCGTCCATCCCGTAATACACCGCACCCGCCGGTTGCAGGCGTTTCGCGGCATCAAGCAACGGCAGATTCCATTCGGCAGCGATGTCGATCAGGTCTCGGCCGCTGACTTCCGGGTGCGGCGTCGACCAGGTGATTGTGATGCGATGCGCATCGGTGACCTGCTTCAAATCCAGTGTCGATGAACTCGCCGCGTACGGATAACAATCGCAGCCGACCGGATGAGTTTTGGCGGCCTCTTCCAATGACGCGAGCAGTTGCGGACTGCGCCCCCAGTTACCAACGCCGGCACATTTGAGGTGGGAAATGATCACTGGCGATTTCGCATGTCGACCGATCCGAAACGCCTCGTCCATCGCCTCAAGAACCGGGGCAAATTCGCTGCGTAAATGCGTGGTGTACACCGCGCCGAATGCCGTCAGCTCTTCGGTCAGTTGCATCACTTCATCGGTGGAAGCGTTGTAGGCGCTGGCGTACGCCAGACCTGTGGATAAACCCAACGCACCGTGCTCAAGGCTTTCGCGTAACTGCTCACGCATCGCAGCGATTTCTTCTGGCGTCGCGGTGCGGAACAAGTCATCGAGATGATTGCTGCGCAGCGCCGTATGGCCGATCAGTGCCGCCACGTTCAGAGTGGTATTGGCCGCTTCGACCGCCGCGCGGTAGTCGCTGAAGCGTGGATAAACGAATGCCGCCGCCGTGCCGAGCAGGTTCATCGGGTCCGGCGGATTGCCCTTCAATGTCACGGGCGAAGCGCTGATCCCGCAGTTGCCGACAATCACCGTGGTCACGCCCTGGCTGAGCTTGGGCAGCATCTCGGGTTGGCGAATGACCACAGTGTCGTCGTGGGTGTGTACATCGATGAAACCCGGCGCCAGCACGCGCCCGGCCGCGTCGATTTCCTCGGTCGCAGTGGCATCGTGCAAGTCGCCGATACGCTCGATGCGGCCATCGCGAATCGCCACGTCCGCGTGGTAGCCGGGCACGTTGCTGCCATCGATGATCAGGGCGTTGCGAATCAAGGTGTCGTACAGCATGTCAGTCTCCCAGCGGCAGGTGATCGTCGCCGCCACGGTATTCGTCGAGGGCGAGTTTGATCCGCCGCAGACGCTCTTGATTGTCTTCAGGATTGGCCAGTGCCAGCTCGGTCGCGAGCACATCGATGGCGAGCAGCATGCCGTAGCGCGCCGCCGTCGGTTTGTAGATGAACGAGGTTTCTGCGCCTTGCAACGGCAGGACAATGTCGGCCAGTTGCGCCAGCGGCGAGTCGGCGCGGGTGATCGCCAGAATGCGCGCGCCGTAGTTGCGCGCCAGCTCGACAGTCTCGAGCAATTCCGGGGTGATGCCGGTCAGCGAACAAACGATGAGCACCTGTTCGGCGTTCAGGCTGGCGGCGGTGACGCGCATCATCACCGCGTCGTGACACACCGCAATCGGGTAGCCGAGGCGCACCAGGCGTACCTGCAATTCGTCGCTGCACAGGGTCGAGCAACCGCCCATGCCGAAGGCGTGAATCATCCGCGCCTGACCGAGTATCTTCACCGCATCGGCGAAGCGTGATTCGTCAAATCCGGCCAGATGCTGGCGCAGCGTGGTTTCGATGTCGCCGACAATCTGCCCATAGAACGCCGACTGTTCAGGCGTCCCCGCCGGGTCGAGAAAACGGCTGCCGACGCCGCTGGCCTGAGCCAGTTGCAGGCGCAGATCGCGCAGATCGCGACAGCCGACGGTGCGGGCAAAACGCGACAACGTAGCGGTGCTGACTTCGGCGCGCTGTGCGAGGTCTTCGAGGCTGGCGCTGGCGGCAAAACCGACGTCGTCGAGCATCAGCCGGGCGATGCGACCTTCGCCGGCGCTGAAGGAATCCTGACGTGCGCGGATCTGGTAGAGGATGTCCATGGACGGCGGGCTCCGGTTACAGCAGGTAAGAAAGGCCGACGGTCAGGCCGAACGCGACTACCGAGATCAGCGTCTCGAGTACGGTCCAGGTCTTGAACGTCTGCGCGACCGTCATGTTGAAGTATTCCTTGATCAACCAGAAGCCGCCGTCATTGACGTGGGAAAAGATAACCGAGCCAGCGCCGGTCGCCAGCACCAACAACTCAGGGTGTGGATATCCCAGACCAATGGCCACCGGCGCGACCACGCCAGACGCAGTGGTCATGGCCACGGTCGCGGAGCCTGTAGCGATGCGCATCAATGCGGCGAACAGCCAGCCCATGATCAGCGGTGACAGGTGGAATTCATGAGCGAGGCCGACGATCTGATCGGTCACGCCAGCATCGACCAGAATGCGGTTCAAGCCACCACCGGCACCGACCAGCAAAGTGATGCTGGCAGTCGGCGCCAGACATTCGTTGGTGAACTTGAGGATCGATTCGCGGTTGAAACCCTGGGCGATACCCAACGTCCAGAAACTCAACAAGGTCGCCAGCAGCAAGGCAATCACCGAGTTGCCGATGAACAACAGGAACTGGTTGAAGCTGCTGCCCGGCGTGGAAATCAGGTTGGCCCAGCCGCCGATCAACATCAACACCACGGGCAACAGTATGGTCGCCATGGTGATGCCAAAACCCGGCAGTTTGTCGCGCGGTTCGCGGTCGAGGAATTGTTTTTCCAGCGGGTTATCCGCCGGCAATTGAATGCGCGGCACGATGAATTTGGCGTACAGCGGCCCGGCAATGATCGCGGTCGGAATGCCGATGGCAATCGCATACAGCAAGGTTTGCCCGACCGACGCCTGATAAGCCTGCACTGCCAACATCGCCGCCGGGTGCGGCGGCACCAGCGCATGCACCACCGACAGGCCGGCGACCATCGGCAAACCGACCATCAGAATCGACACGCCAACGCGCCGCGCCACGGTGAACGCAATCGGCACCAGCAACACAAAACCGACTTCGAAAAACAGCGGCAGCCCGACCAGAAAGGCGATGCAGACCATCGCCCAATGCGCGTTCTTCTCGCCGAACTTGTCAATCAGCGTACGCGCCATCTGCTCGGCGCCGCCGGACTCGGCCATCATCTTGCCGAGCATCGTCCCCAGCGCGACCACTAGCGCAATATGCCCCAGCGTCTTGCCCACCCCGGCCTCATACGCCCCCACCACACCCGACGGCGGCATCCCCGCGACCAGCGCAAGACCAATGGAAATCAGGGTGATGACGATGAACGGGTTGAGCCGGTAACGGGCAATCAACACGATCAGCGCAATGATGGCGACGGCAGCATAGACCAGCAGCCAATAGCCGAAGGAAGGTGTCATGCGGTACTCCTCGAAAGGGTCACGTTCGAATGGGTTTTGAAACTCATAAATCATTTCGAGATCGAGATTTCAAATTCCATGAAAGTAATTTTCGTGGAGAGGTAAGTCGTGTCGCTAATGAGTATGTTTTGTCGTGATTAATGAAAATCACACCCTGATATTTTCGTCAGCGAAACCTTTTATAAAAAATCAAGCAGACGATTCCAATGCATGTCTGGAAACAAACAACCAGCAAAAACCAGGCAAAGAACAATAAAGCCGAAGCAGAATAATCCTTTCAGAAGTTTACCTACCAACTACTTAGTTCAAATTTTTTCGCCTTACCTGCAATAGAGAAAATTCCTACAATTAGAACTCCCCGCAGTAAGTTATGTTCATTGCCCGAAAGAAACAATATTAACCGGAAAGCCAAACAATGAGCGACATAAAACTTAACAAACTCAAAATACTTACTGCCACTGCAGGCACTGCAAAAACTGCAACCCCTCAGACTTTTGAAATACATGACATAGCTATGGAATCCACTCTCAGCGTGGCTCAACTGTCCAGAGACCAATACAAGCAAATACAAGAAACCCCCGGTAGAAAGCTAAATGCCGAAATAGCTCACGACTACGCCAGCAGTCTTGCCCGGCAAATAACACGGGAGCAAATGGAGCGCCAGCTTCACAAGACAGATAAAAAACGCGATAAGCGCGCTCTAAATGGCGTTGCGCCAACTTATGAAAAACTATTTGAAGAAAATTGGAATAGTTTTTGCGCCCAAAACGATTTAAATGCTATCGACTCGCCAGCAGCTTATCTGCGCGCCCTGTACATTTTTTCGGGCCAGCTTGATTCGGAAGAAAAATACGCGCGCAGAATAAGCGCGATTCGTCCAGATATTGCCACTCAACAGATAGATGCTTCCAGTGTTTTTGAACCACTCCCGGCATTGCAACTCGTCAACAGGGTGCTGGGCGATAAAATAAAAAATCACCCAAAGCACGACAACGACAAGACGTCTCAGGAGATAATGTCCATACAGTCTAAACCTCTTTTCTTCCCCTACCATCACCCTCATCGACAATGTGTAGTAGCGCTCGCTGCGAAGAACCTTGGATTGGGCATTCTTGACTATAAATTGCAATTGCCAAATATGTTTTTTCAGGACTCTGACAAGGTAAACGTGGAACTGCTTTGTAAAGCTCAGATAAAGATGTCGAATCTGAGCGAAAGGCAAATCAAAATCCTGACGGCCAAGCTCGCGGAATATAGCAGTCCAACAGACACGGAGACAGGTGCTATACACAGCGTTGTAGATAGATCGATGATAAACGAAGGTCGCTACGACCTTAACCTGTTTGCCTCCCAAACCCATTGCTCGCCGTCGGAAATCAAACAATTCATTGATCTTCAAATTTCCAGATCATACCCATCAAGCGATAAGCACCTTGTAGTGGACAAAGCACCCGACAGCGAAGAAAAAATCATTTCGCTGACTTACGAAAATCCAGACGCACATATGTTTACTGCCCTTGATCGTGTCCAGCGCATGATACGTTTGCACAGGTGGAGCAACATTTCACCGGGGGAACTCGACACTCTGGTCTACAGTGCAATTTACAGCGATGGCAGTGACACATTTATTCCCAGGTCCACGCTGCGCGCCGTGGGTGTTTATCAATATCTCAATCAACATTATGGGATTGAGGCAGAGGAATTCGCAGCCCTTCTGTACCGCTTACCCACCCAGTCGGTCAACGGCCGGGCTTCTTTGTTTGATCGTGTTTTCCACCGCGATCTCCCGGCAGCCAATTTATTTAAACAAGAAGGAGGACTCCCTGAAATATCTGCCATCCGCCTTGCCGACGGTATGGATCTTCAAATTACGCAAGAGTCGCGCGACTTGTGCATAAAATTGGCCACAACCCACTTGAAAAGCCTGCATCAAAACTTACAGACCGCTTCATCTCTTTATCGTCAGGCACGCATAGCGCGGCTGTTTGGTTTATCCCCCCTTGAATGCACGGAGCTAGTCAATTTACTGGGGGGCAAAGCATTCGAGCGATTGCTGGTATCAGGAGAATTGAGCAGCAAATGCGAACCCGACATCCTCCATCTGTTGATGGCATTGGACGGGGTGATGACTTGGTTACGATCAGCCGGCCTTACAGTCGCACAACTGTTGCGCATGCTCAAACGCCACTTGCCTTCTGCTCGTGAAACACTTCCCGTGCATGTCGCTGCGATAAGTGCCATGCGAGATACCACCGCTGAAAAAGAACAGGCCCTTGCTGTGCACCAGTTGCTGCAGGACGTCGCAGGGCTTTCGGTGCAATACGTTCCGTGCGTCATGAAAATGGCCAATACCACCGAGCAAAAAATATGTGCGGAAATCAAGAAAGGAAAATCCCTGCTATTACGCGAGTCACTGGCCGCCGCTGAAATCTGCCAGGCATTAAACATAAGCAGCGAAATATTGCTCAACTTGCTGAGCGATCACAAACTAATCAAATCGGACTGGGGAAGCGAATTTAAACTGCAAGACCTCTATTGTCTCGAACGCTTCGCCAATTACAGCCGGCACGATCCAGGCGCGAGTCACGAGCTTCTCGGCTTACTAAAACTTTCCCGCACCAATGATTCAAAAACAGCCAACGACGCGTTGGTAAATTTTCTTGTTACCGAGCAATCCCTGACCACTCTGACCAAGGAGTTACCCACGGAGAAAGTTGAAAACATGCAGCAACTGGACTGGATCATCCGCCACCTTGAATTATCCAAAAACACGGGGCTTTCGTTGAAAAAACTGCGTGACATCTTGAAGTTGAACAGCGAAAGCTCAATGAATGAATGGCGTACCGTCGCTGCCGAACTTCTCCACAATGCAAATGTTTAAGGGAATAAACATGAACAACATAGAAATTCAAAAGCAGTTGGAAGAGGCGCTGCGCGATGCCCAGGTAGCTTATTATCTCCACCTCGAAGTGTCTGCAAACCCCAAAACGGAAGTCAAGACTGCCGAAGCGCTTTACGATCACTGTTTGCTCGATGCACTCATCAGCAACGATGTTTCGGCGACGCCGGTCAGCTTTGCCATCTCCAGCCTTCAACATCACATCGAACTGATTTTTACTCGCGGTTCGTCCGGTTATTCAAAGAGCGAGGAGCAGCGCTCTTACTGGCACAATGTTTTGAGTCATTACCCGACTTGGGCAGCCCACCAGCAACTGATGTATTTCCCTTCGCTTTATCTTGATCCAGCATTGCGGGTCGATAAAAGCGAAAACTTTTGCCAACTGGAAAACGATTTGACACAGGGACGGATCGACTCAGCGACCGCGCAAAAAGCAATACTGGGTTATCTGACCCGGTTTGAAGAAGTGGCGAACCTGAGTATCCTCAATGGTTATATCGATGGTGATGACGTCGACAACGGTGTTCATTATGTGCTGGCCAAATCGCGCTCAGCTGATCGCTATTATTGGCGCTCGCTCGATATGTCGCAGCGGCCAGTGAGGCTCACCGCTAAGGGAGCCGAGAAACTCAAGCGCCCTGATCCTCTAGCCTGGAGTCAATGGGAAAAAGCAGATGTTCCGATTTCACAAAATTCCATTCAACACACCATTCGGCCCGTTTGGTTCAACAATCGACTATATGTATTCTGGGCAGAGAGTCACCATCAGCATCCTGACCAGCTTACGGATAAAAACACAAGAGGACAAAGCAACCCACAACTTAAACTTATTTATGCGTGGCGTAAAATCGACGGCACCTGGAGCCTGCCAAAAACATGTCTCGAGGGCTTTTTCCAAGGTTACCCGAACACAAAAACCGAGGATTTTAATAAACGTGTCTCGATCTACGCTTATGAACAAGATAATCAGATCGCAATAGGCCTGTCACTGGGTGACGTTAGCCTGACTGGCCATATCGATAAGAATTTTTTTGTTAAAGCAGCGGATAGAAGTACCTTTACCAAAGCACAAACAGAGAAATTGAAGGCCCTTTTAGAGGCCGTTAACCCTCGACGCGTAATGACGAAAAACAATGAAAACACTTACTGGGATATCGTTGATGAAGACTCATCGCAACTATTAAAACGTACCGTTCAACCGGATGAAACGACTCTATCCCATGAGAACATGATCAGTCTCGACACCGGTTTTGCCGCCGAAATGATTCGCCGCGCGGAAAACAGTCTGGACGAACTGTTCAACCTCGACTCACCGACATCCGAACTGTCCGCGCCAGGTTCAGCCCACACGAGGGATAAGGCGCTGGATTTTCATGGCGCTTACGGACAGTACTTCACAGAACTGTTTTTGTACGTCCCATGGCTGCTCGCGAGTCGCTTGAATGCCGAGCACCGTTACGAAGAAGCGATAAAATGGGTCAGTTACCTCTTCGACCCTTGGGGCCAGGATAACAATGGCCAGCAACAACTCTGGAAATCAGAACCCCTGAATCCTGTCGAAGAGCCTTCCTATGCGCATAAAAACCCCTACGACCCGCATCAGATTGCGCTCAGCCATCGCGTGCATTTTCGCAAGGCGGTGTTTTTTCTCTATATCGACATTCTGCTCAATCGCGCTGACGAGGCTTATCGCCGCCTGACAACCGAGAGTCTTAACCAGGCGAAGTCGCTCTATCTGCAAGCGCGTCATCTGCTTGGCAATCGCCCGGTGATCAACGGGCGGAAAGACCTCTGGGAGCCGATCACACTTGAGACACTGGCAAACGATGACCTGACGGAGATGAAACAGCTTGAACAGGAGCTCATCAAGAAGGATGGCAACGTCCCGCTGCATCTGAACAGGCAAAAAAACCCGGTACAACTGCAGCTCCCGGCGATCAAACATCTGCGTATTCCATTCCATCCGGATTTACTCAAGCGTTGGGATCAGGTGGACAGTCGCCTGTATAACTTGAGGCATGGTCTGGACATCGCCGGTAAACGCCAGTCCGTTCGCTTGTTCGAATCGCCTCAAGACCCACGCACGCTGTTGCTGACAGCCAACTCCGGTGGCCAGAGCGGCACGCCTTCGGCCCTTGCCTCGACGCAAATCCCGCATTACCGCTTCAATGTGATGCATGGACAGGCGTTGAGCGCCGTTGACAGTCTGATTCAGTTCGGCTTTACGCTCCTCTCACTGATCGAGCGTCAGGAACAATCGCAATTTCAGGAAGTGCAGCAACAGCAGGCCTGGGCGCAGGCATCGCTGGCGGTTGACTTACAGACACAGGCATTGCGCGGCGAACAGCAGAATCTCAAAGCGTTGCAGGTGGGCAAAGCGATCGTGCAGCAGCGGTTTGAGCATTTTGAAACGTTGCTCAAACAGGACCTCAGTGCCGAGGAGACCAATGCCAGTCAGTTGTACTTGCGCAGCGGTGTAGCCGAACAACTGGCTTTAGCCTCCCAGGCCGGTGCCGGTGCCCTGATGCTGGCGCCGAACACTTTCGGCCTGGCCAATGGCGGCATGCGTTGGGAGGGCGCATTGCATGCCTTGAGCGCCATCGCCCAAGGGGGAGCGGCCGCTGACCGAACGGCCGCCAGCCACCTGGATCGTACGGCACAATTCACCCGGCGCCGTGAAGAATGGACACTTGCGCGTGATCAAGCCGCACTGGAGCTGACCCAGATCGACGCCCAGTTGAAATCGCTGGAGGAACAGCAGAAAGCCACAGAGCTATTGATGCGTCAGGCGCAAACAGCTTTGTCCCAGGCCAAGAGCAACTACGACTTCCTCAGCACGCGCTTCTCCCAGGCACAGTTGTATCAGTGGCTTGGCACTCAACTCGCCCCTATCTACAGTCAGGCTTACGACATGACCCTGGTACTGTGCAAGGCCGCCGAGGCAGCCTGGCAGTACGAGATCGCCGATTTCAGCACAGTCTTCCTGCCGCATGGCACGTGGCAAAATTCCCGGCGTGGGCTTGGAGCCGGGGAGCCGCTAAAGCTGGCCTTGATGAAAATGCATGCAGACTACTTGCAGCGCAATTGCAGGGAACTGGAGATTCGCAAAACGGTATCGTTGCGTCAGCTCAAAGCCGCCAGCAATGAGGACTGGAGCAAAGTCCTGAGTGATTTCAAATCCACAGGCAAGTGCAATTTCGCCTTTACAAAAAAACTGTTCGAGCAGGATTACAAAAAGCACTATCTGCGCCGGATCAAAACCATCAGCGTTTCCTTCCCGGCAGTTCTCGCGCCGTATGAAAACGTTCGGGCGACCCTGATGCAGCTCTCCAGCGAAGTCCAGCTGACATCCGCACCGGACTCGCCAGCCCTGAAAAACCAACGGGTCAACGAAATGATCGCGCTGTCGACCGGCGTTGACGATAACGGCCTGTTCACTCTTAATTTCAACGACGAGCGCTACCTGCCATTCGAATTCACCGGCGCCATTTCCAGTTGGAGTCTGTGCCTTTCCAATCAACAAGAGCGAACGACTTTCATCGACTCGCTGACTGACGTGCTTGTTCACATCAGCTACACGGCCAGGTCGACGGGAGGCCAGCAATGAGTCGCCCTGAGTCCGTTTCCATCAATATTCCGGCGCTGCCCAAGGGTGGTGGTGCCATTCAAAGCGTGGGTAAAGGCTGGGGGCCTGTAGGACCGACCGGCGCTTCCAGTTTCCAGTTGGCGTTGCCGATCTCGACGGGGCGCGGGTTTGACCCGGCCATGACCCTGGGTTATTCGAGCTCGGCAGGCAACGGCGTGTTCGGCATCGGATGGAATCTGCCGACACCGGCAGTGACCCGCGTGACCGGCAAAGGGGCGCCCACTTACACCAGCGAAGACGAAGTTGCCGGCCCGGACGGCGTCGAGTGGTATCCGGCGCAGTCGAGCCGACACGACAAGTACAATAATCTTGATCTGAAAAAAAGCTACACGGTAACGCGCTATCTGGCTCGAGTGGAAAGCGCTTTCGACCGGATTGAACACTGGTCTACCGACGATGACCCCGCCGGTTTCTGGCTGGTTCATGCCGCCGATGGCACCCTTCACCTGTTCGGCCGCCAGGCCATTGCACGACGGGCCGACCCTGCGGATCTACAGCGCGTCGGCGAATGGCTGCTGCAAGAAAGCGTCAACGCTTCAGGCGAGCACATCTACTATGAATATCAGGCCGACGTTGCTGCTGGTAAAGCGACGGCACAGCGTTATCTGAGCCGTGTCTGCTACGGCAACGAAAAATCTCAGCAACACCTGTATCTGTGGCATCCGAAGCGCCTGGAGTCCGTGCGCTGGCATTTTGAACTGGTATTGGACTACGGCGGACGCGATACCGGGTACTCGCAAAAACCCGGATATGTCGCTGGCAATGCAGTCCATCGCGAAGATGAAGTTCTCAATTACGCTTACGGGTTTGAGTTGCGCACGAAGCGCTTGTGCCGGCAGATTCTGATGTTCCATTGGTTCCCCACCGAACTGGGAGACGACCCGCAGCTAGTCAGGCGCCTGCTGCTCGACTATCAGCAAACCGAGGCGGGTTACCATTTGCTGTCAGCCGCTCATCAGCAGGCATTCGACGCGGCGCCCGAGCCCGAAAGCCATCCGCCTGTTGAATTCAGCTACAGCGAATTCAATTTGCAACCATCGGCCTCTGCCTGGACATCCTTCAGCCAGATGCCCACGGTCGAGAGCCACCGCATGGAGTGGGTCGACCTGTATGGCGAAGGCTTGCCAGGGTTGCTCTACCGACACCAAGACCACTGGCGTTACCGTGAGCCGTTACGCGGCAAGCCGAACACCGACCACGTCGTGTACGGCGAAGGGCAGCTTCTGCCCGCCCTGCCAACGCTGAACAATGCATCCCGGCAATCGCTGTCCGACCTGACCGGCGACGGGCGTCTGGACTGGGTCATTGCGCAACCGGCCATGAGCGGTTTTTTCTCCATGTCGCCGAATCGGTCGTGGACCGACTTCAACGCTTTCAATGCGTTTCCTCTGGACTTCTTCAACAACAAGGCCCTTCAGGCCGATCTGATGGGCGAAGGCTTGGCCGATCTGGCAATGATCGGGCCACGCAGCGTCCGGCTGTACGCCAACCAGAGGAGTGACGGGTTCAGCGCTGCACATGAAGTCGCCCGCTCCGATGACGAAGATAACCTTCCGATTTTCAGCGACTCGAAGCAGGAGCTGGTCGCGTTCAGCGATCTGCTTGGCAGCGGCCAGCAGCATCTGGTGCGCATCCGTCACGATGAAATCAAGGTGTGGCCGAACCTTGGTCGCGGGCGTTTTGGCACGGGCCGGGTTTTAACCTGGCCCGGTCTAGCGCGCGAAACTTTCGACGCTTCGCGCATTCGTCTTGCGGATCTGGACGGTTCGGGCGCCGCAGACCTGATTTACCTGACAGCTGAACACGCGATGATTTTCGTCAATCGCGCCGGCCACGGCTTCGATTCAGCAGTGACGTTGACCTGGCCCGAGACTTGGCGCTTCGACGATCTGTGCCGTGTCGATCTGGTCGACACCCGTGGTCTGGGCTGCTCCAGCCTGGTGCTCCATGCGCCCCGAAACTCCCCACATCACTGGCGCTATGACTTCGTCCCGCACAAGCCCTACCTGCTGACCACCTCAAACAACAACATGGGGCAGTCCACGAGCATTGTTTACCGCAGTTCCGCGCAGGAATGGCTGGACGAAAAAACCGAGCGCCTGAAGGGGAAAAAGGTCGACCTGACCTGCCACTTGCCCTTTGCCTTGCATCTGGTCAGGAGTCAGACGCAACGGGATGAAATCACTGAAAATCAGCTGACTCAACGCTTCAACTATCGCCAGGGCTACTACGACAGCAAGGAGCGGCAACTGCGCGGATTTGGGCTGCTGATCGAAAGCAGCAGCGAACGCTTGTCCAGTGCCGACCTCATGCCGCCGAGCAGAACCCGCCAGTGGTTTCATACCGGCCAGCCAAGCGAGCCATCTCGCCGCGGCTACGACATATCCGACAAACACGCGCGCCCCTTGGGCAATGTCTATGTGAGTCGGTATCAGGACGCAAAAGACCTCGCCGTCGAAGCGACCGATGAAGCCACCCGCCGGGCGATTGCCAGGGCCCTGTGCGGGCGCCTGTTGCGGCGCGAGGTCTTTGATCTCGGCGCAGGGTCGAAATTGCGCAAGCTGCTGCAGGTTGAAGAACACCGTTATCACGTGCGCCTGCTGACACCACAACAGGTTGCGCGAGACCACGTCCGTGTACTGCCTCTGGAACTCGAATCGATTAATTACAACTACGACGGCTTCGTTGCAGATCCGCAATGCCTGCACACGATCAATGCCCGCCGGGACCGGTTCGGTGCCGTAGAGCAGAGTTTCCAGATCCATTACGCGCGACGCCTGACCGCCAGTGACACCGCCCCCTTCGATCAAGTCCATGAAAGCGACTGGTGGAAAGACGCCCATGACCCGGCGCAACAGCGCTTCTACATCAGTGAGCACTGTGCCGAATACATTCATCTCAGCGATGATCAGGGCTGGCGTCTCGGCCTGCCATGGCGCCAGCGCAGCCAGGCATACGAAGCAGGTAAGTCAACGGCAGTCGATGGGTTGAACCCAAGTGACATCAATTACGAAAAGTTCGCGAAATGGCTTGTCGACTCTGGCGTTGCGAAGACGGGAGTGTTGACCGGATTGTCCGTACAACGCTATCAAAACGCCCGGAGCGGCCTGGTATTGCCCGACGGCGTGGCTGAATTCGCCGGCATTGGCGCCTACGTCGAAACAGCTGAATTTGATCAATCAGCCCTGCGTGCCTTCGATACCCTGGCGCCCGATCTTCGGCCAGACGACGCGTTGCTGAGCCGTTTTGGCTATGAGCGCATGAGCGACTGGCTCGCGCCCGCCGGGGCGCAAAACACGTTCTGGTCGGTCAAGAACGGCTTCGTGACCGTGGCCTCAGGAAAAGGCTTCCATAAACCTGAGTCCCTGCAAGCCACCGCACTCCAGGGTCGGGTGACCGTAGAGCATGATGCGTATCACTGCTGTGTGCTCGCCATTCGTCAGGAGGATGGCTGCACCACCCAGGCCAGATACGATTACCGTGTCATGGCACCAACGCAAATCACCGACGCCAATGGCAACATCAATGAAGTGCTGATGAACCCTTTCGGTCAGGTACTGGCCAGCAGTGTGCATGGAACCGAGCAGGGCCGACCGGTCGGATTCGCCAGGCTGAGCAGCTACCGACGACCGGACTCGCTCACACCGTCGAGCGCAATTGCCGATCCGCAGGGCGCACTGCAGAAAGCTGCAAGTGTCGCCGCCTACGATGTGTTCAGCTGGATGGGCCGCATTAAAGAAAACGCACGGCGCGATATCGAATGGCTGAAGCGCTGCGTAGCACAAGGTCTTCTGTTACCCGACGGCCACATCTGCACACGCGCCCGCGAACTTGCCGCCAGTGGCGCTCGGCTGAGCGGTGATGCGCAACAACTTGCAGCACTGATTCAGCAGGCACATCGCGAGCCCGTGCACACAGCCTTGTTGAGTGCGGACCGTTATCCCGACGATCAGCAGCAGATCCATATTTCCCTGAGCTGCCTTGATGGCTTCGGGCGGGAGTTGCAAAGCAAACAAAAGGTCGATCCGGGACTGGCATACCTCGTCGGCGACGACAACAGACTCGTCCTCGTTAACGACGTCGCGCACGAAAGCGCCACCACCACACGCTGGTGCGTCACCGGCAGGCAGGAATACAACAACAAGGGCCTGCCAATCCGCATCTATCGACCGTACTTCGCCGATCGTCACTACTACGTCAAGGACACGTCGATGCGCACACTGGACCATTACGACCTCCAGCATTACGACGCACTGGGCAGACCGACCGAAACATTTCTGGCAAAACAGGGCGCGATTTCATACCTGCGTCGCCACCGTTATCACCCTTGGTATTCAGTCATGGAAGACGAGAACGACACCCTTGAAGAAGTCATGTCCGCCACCTCGAAAGGAGTGCAAGCATGAGCGCCCGCCTGCACAACAAGACACCTGACGTCAGCGTCATCGACAGCCGTGGACTGATGGTGCGCCACATCGCTTATTACCGCAGCAGTGAATCGGAGGTACCCGCAACCCCCAGGGTCACGCGGCATACCTACGACACTGCCGGACACCTGATCGAGCAGTGGGATGCCAGACAGGACGCACGAAAACTCGTGCCTAATCGCACGATGTCCTACTCGCTGGCCGGCACGCCATTGGGCGTGGTTTGTGTCGATTCCGGATGGAGCCTGTCACTGGCTCAGGCCACCGGCCAGCCTGGCAGGCGTTGGGATCAACGCGGCAACCTCTGGAACATGGAATATGATCGCCAGTTACGCCCGGTGAGGGTCGATGAACAATCGCCCGGTCAAGCCATGCGCGTTGCCGAACGCTTTACCTATGGCGACAGCTCTGTCGACTCGGCACAGCGCAATTGCTGCGCCCGACTGGTGCGTCACGATGACAGTGCGGGCACGTTGTCGAGCAATGCCTATGCGCTGTGTGGAGAACCGTCCGACCAGACACGGCAACTGTTAATCGCTGCACAATTGCCCGACTGGCCAGACACCGTCGAAAAACGTGACGCCCTGCTTGAGGATCGACGCCATACCACACATTGGCAGTACGACAGCAGCGGTACGATGCTCGAACAAACCGATGCGAAAGGCCACACCCAACGCTACAGCTTCAATGTCGCCGGGCAGCTCAAAACGCTGCACCTGAAGATCGCCGACCAGCCCGCCGAACGCGTGATCATCAGCGACATCGAGTACAACGCGTTTGGGCAGATCCAGTCCCAACGGGCCGCAAACGGCGTGATCAACCGCGCGAAGTACGATATGGCCAGCGGTCGTCTCTGTAAGCTGAGTGCCTCGAAGGCTGGCCGGGTCCTGCAGGATTTGCAGTATGTCTTCGACGCAGTGGGCAACGTCTTGTCCATTGCCGACAAGGCCCAGCCCGCCAGCTTCGCGAACAATCAACAGGTACAGGCCGTCAGCCGCTTCACGTATGACAGCCTTTACCAATTGACCAGCGCTACCGGCCGCGAGGCACAGGCAGCAATCACCCAGCCGAAACTGGTGCCCGCTGCCAGCATGACCATTGCGGTCGGAGAGTTGTTCAACTACACCCAGCAATTTTCTTACGACACGGGCGGCAATCTGACGACCTTGCGCCATGTTCGCGATGGCAATCAATACACGAGAAACCTGCACATTGCCGAAGACAGCAATCGTCTTGTTGCCTGGAACCAGAGCGATCCGGCCGCCGACACGGCCATGGGCTGGGATGTCCATGGAAATCTGCTGACCTTGCAGCCCGGTCAGCCGCTGCAATGGAATGCCTTGAACCAATTGGCTGGCGTGACACTGGTCAGCCGTGCCAACGGCGCCAATGACGAGGAACGCTACACCTATGATGGCAGCGGTCAGCGGGTGCGCAAATCCCGCACGTTTCACGGCGGGACGCTCACCCATCGCGATGAGGTGGTTTATCTGCCGGGACTGGAATTGCGTTCGCAGAACAAGCAGCGTCTGGAAGTCATTACTCTGCAGGCCGGTCGATGCAACATCCGTTATCTGCACTGGACTGAGGGCAAACCTGCAGCCATGGGCTCCCGCCAGCAACTGCGCTATAGCCTGGACGAACCCTGTGGATCTTGCATGCTGGAACTTGATGACGACGCAAATCTGATCAGCCAGGAAGCGTACTACCCTTTTGGAGGCACGGCCTGGAGCGCCGCGCGGTCAGCAATCGAGGCGCAATACACAACGGTGCGCCACTCGGGCAAGGAACGCGACAGCAGCGGCCTGTATTACTACGGACACCGCTACTACGCCCCTTGGTTGCAACGCTGGATCAGCGCGGACCCAGCCGGAACCGTCGATGGCTTGAACCTGTTTTGCATGGTGGGCAACAACCCGATCAGATATAGCGATCAGGGCGGCTTGCAGAAGTACGAATCGTTGAACCATCTGGACATTCCAGCCAGCGCGATTGCAAGAGCCCCTTTCGCTCATTTGATAGATCAACCGAACACTTCCTACGGCAGGTTCTCGACAAAAACCCGGTGGCTGACCGGCACGCCAGCCGAAAATGCCATGCCCGAGCCCAAGGCTAAAGGCAAACCCAGGAGAAAAGCGCAAAAGCGGTCCGAGTCTGACCCTGGCCCGCCCAGCGGAAAAACTCTGAAACAGTACATCGCACATGCCAGTTACGTCATGCGCAGCGGTTCTTCAGAGATGACCACCTTCCATAACTTTCAAGGCAGCCCAGCGGGAAAAGATGTCTTTCTAGGCATTAACTCGTACCCGACAGAAAGATACCGGGAATTTCAAGTTCCAACTATGGAAGGCGCCAAGAAGAAGAAGGAAGACAGGATAGACAGTGACTTTCTGCCCCCGGGTGATTTGGGTACGTATACCGTGGCGTCGAGAAGACGATTCAAGAAGGGCCTGCGTGAAGAATACAGACGCAACGGGGTATTTCTGCATCCCGAAACAATGAAACTGATCATGAATCATGTTCGGGCACATTCCGAATTTCCGATCCGCGCAGGCGTTGCCGGCTTGCATGCTGACGTGCAGACCATCAACGACATTGCCAATAAATTGCCTCTCGATGATAAAGGTAAGTTCGATTCGATAGGCTTCAGGAATGCGTTGTCGGACACCGTCGTTTTTGTACACAAACTGACTAAACCTGGACTCAATCAGGCCTTCCCTGCCTGTGGCAACTGCACTGGCATCATCCCTGACACGGTCACTGTTGCTACCGGCATCCTGCCGTTAGGGCGCCATGCCGAGGGCTCTCGCCGAAGGCTTATATCTGGTTAATGCCTGAGCGTCCTGTACCGGTTCATACCATGGCGCAGGCGTCTGAGCAGCATCGGGCAGATTACTCTGCCCGATACGACTTACAGCGTCAGAGGAGCCGCTCATACCATCTCTTTACGAATCCATTCCACCACCGACGTACGCTTCGGCACCCAGCCCAGCAGTTCGCGGGCGTGTTTGCCGCGTACGCGGCTGTTGGAGCCGAGGCCATAGTTGGCCATTTCGTAGCCCCATTCGGCTTCAGCGTCTTTCAACGGCCAGTCTTTTGGTTGACCGAGGTTCAGCGCTTCGGCCATGGCGGTGGTCATGTCGATGAACGATGCTTCACCGCTTTCAACGAAGTAGAAAGTACCCGGAACGTTCTTGGTCAGCGCCAGCAGATACAGGGCGACGACGTCTTCGATGTGCACGTTGGACCAGATGTTCTGGCCTGTGCCGACATGGCGCACCACGTCACTTTTGCGTGCTTGCTTGAGTAGTCGCGGCAACTGCACGCTGTCGCGGTTGACGCCCAGGCTATGGCCGTAGATCAGCGTGTTGCAGATGACGGCGGAGTTCACGCCGTCTTTCGCTGCTGCAAGGATCAGGTTGTCGATGGCCACACGTGCGGCCTTGTCGACGGTCGGTTCTGGCAGGTTGTCCTCAAAGTAGATGACATCGCTGGACTTGCCGCCCGAGGCATCGCCGACGATGCTCGAACCGCTGGTGTGCAGGAATACTTTGTTGGAACCGCGCAAGGCATCGAGCAGCGCTTCGACCGCACCGCGATGGTCGCTGCTGGCGGCGTTGATCACCGCATCCGCAGCGCGGGCCTGTTCGACGAGCAGTGCTTTGTCATCAAGAGTGCCGATGACCGGGGTGATGCCAAGCGCTTTCAACTCAGCAGCCTGCTCGGCGCTGCGCACCAGTCCGGTGACTTGATGCCCGGCCTGAACCAGACCGGTAGCGATCGAACCGCCGATAAATCCGGCAGCGCCGGTGACGAATACGTTCATGAATTAACTCCCTGCGTGAGTAAGTGATGGGACGAGTATCTGCCCGTGGGTCCGAGGGAAAAACCCGCCCTAGCCCAATTCACTCTTGCGCAGAGGTCACGAATCAACCCTTGAAATCGGCGCTGGCGTAGGCGGCGAGTTTGCTCTGGATAAAGTCGAGGAAGCATTGAATGCGCAACGCCAGTTGCGAGTTACGGTAGTACACGGCGTTGATCGGCTGGCGATAGCCGCTGTTGAATTCGCCGAGCAGGACTTTCAGGCGCCCGGCACGGATGTCGTCGATGGTCATGAAGTGCGACAGACAGGCGATGCCTTGCCCCTCCAGCGCCAGGTGGCGCACGGTCTCGCCGCTGGAAGCGCTGATCGCCGGGGTGATCGGCCAGCGATCGCCGTGCACATAGCGCAGCGGCCATTGATTAAGGCCTTCGTTCTGGGTAAAGCCGAGCAAGGTGTGTTCGCTCAAGTCCGCCACTTGCAGCGGCGCGCCGTGCTTCTCCAGATAGGCCGGGCTGGCGACAATCAGCAGCGGACTGCAACCGAGCGCGCGCGCGTGCAGCGTCGAGTCAGCGAGAGTGCCGATGCGGATGGCGACGTCGGTGCTTTGTTCCAGCAGGTCAATGATCAGGTCGTTGCTGTTGAGTTCGAGCTGGATGTCCGGATAGAGGCGGCGGAATTCGTCGATGTACGGGACCACCGCGTGGAGCATGAACGGTGATGCGGCATTGATCCGCAAGCGTCCGGACGGGGTTTGCTGACGTGATGACAAACGTTCTTCGAGTTGCTCCATCTGATCGAGAATCAACTTGGCCTGTTCGAAGAAATACTTGCCCTCCTCGGTCAGGTCCATGCGCCGCGTGGTGCGGTTGATCAGCGTGGTATCGAGCTTGGCTTCCAGCTTCGACAACGTGCGACTGACCGCCGACGGCGTCTGCCCGACCTGCTCGGCGGCGGCGGAAATCGAACCGCATTCGATCACGCAGACGAAAATCTGCAACTCATCGGATCTGGCTTTCACGGGTGTCCTCTTTGAAATCGCCAAGATCGCAGATGACTGCAACGCGCTGTAGGAGCTGCCGCAGGCTGCGATCTTTTGCTGTTACCACCGATAGTAGCCCGAAACCATTCAGGCCTTGAGAGCAAACACCTCGGTCAAATGCTGCTCATAACGCGCCACATCAGCCTCAATGTTCGGCCGCTTCATCACGTCCACACACAAAAAGGTCGGCAACCCGGTCATGCCCAAAAATTCATTGGCCTTGTGAAACGGGAAGTACACCGCATCCACGCCTTTGGCTTCAAAGAAGTCAGTCGGGTCATCGAACGCTTGCTGCGGTGCATTCCAGGTCAGCGACAGCATGTATTGCTTGCCCTGAATCAGACCACCGCTGCCGTACTTCTGCGAGGCGTCGGAACGGGTGCGGCCATCGCTGGCGTAGAGGCTGCCGTGGCCTTCGGTGAAGACTTCGTCGAGGTACTTTTTCACCGTCCAGGGTGCGCCCATCCACCAGCCTGGCATCTGATAAATGATCACGTCGGCCCAGAGAAATTTCGCCACCTCTTCGGCAGCGTCGTAGCCCTCGTCGATGAAGGTGGTTTTGACGTCGACACCGCCGCGATCGAGCACGCTCAGTGCAGCCTCGTGCAGGGTGGTGTTGTAGCGACCGTCGGAGTGAGCAAATTTTTTACCGCCATTGAGCAACAGCACTTTTTTCATGAGAAAGCCTCGGCGCAGCCATTGGGCTGGATGGAGAAGGGAAACTGGAATGGCGGCAGATTAACGATCCGCCTCGCGCGGAATAAGGCCTGATTGCGCAAAATTCATTTGATCAAAAAGCACGAATCAATCGCCGATTGTTGCAATAACATCCGCGGCATTCTGAATGTGAGGAGTCGTTGTGATGAGTGAACGCTTGGGTTTTATCCTGCACGCCAAGGCCCGCCCGGAAAAAGCCGAGGCCTTCGAGGCGCTGTTTCGCGCCTACGTTGAGCCAAGTCGCGCCGAGCCGGGCTGCATCGAGTACCACATGCTGCGCGACAAGGAAGACCCGACGCTGTTCATCTTCTACGAGATCTGGGCGTCGCAGGCGCACCTGGATGTGCATTCGAATCTGCCGCACATGAAGGCGTTTTTTGAACGGCGCATGGATTATCTGGAGCGTGATTTTGATATCCGCCAGATCGAGATGCTCAGCGAAGCCTCGGCTAACCGCTGATCAACAAATGGGCGCCGAGCGCGCCCAGACCGATAAAGAACACCCGCTTGAACAGCACGGCGCTGATGCGTTCGCGCAGCCATTGACCAAGCAACATGCCGAGAATGGCCGGGATCAGCGCCAGCAGCGAAGCGCTTAGTTCGCCGCCACCGAGCGCGCCACGCCAGAGCAATCCAGCGGCCAATGCCAACGTCGAAACGGTGAATGACAGGCCCAGCGCCTGCACCAGTTGATCGCGATTCAAGCCAAGCGCTTGCAGGTATGGCACCGCCGGAATCACGAAGACGCCGGTGGCCGAGGTGATGACGCCGGTGATCAAACCGCACGCCGGGCCGAGCCAGGTTTCATGACGCGGCTGGATGCGCAGTGTTGGCAGAAACAAGCCACTCAACGCATAGAGCAACAGCGCCGCGCCCAACCCGCGCACCACCCAATGCCCGCCCGCCATGCCGATCGATAACGTGCCGATTGCGGTGCCGAAGAAGATCATCAGCAGCATCGGCCAGAGGCGCTTGAGCAGTGCTTGCAGATGCCCGCCGAATGCCAGTTGCCAGACATTGGTCAGGGTGGCCGGGATGATCAGCAAAGCGGCTGCCTGCGACGGCGCCATAGCCAGACCGAGCAAGCCCATGGCAACGGTGGGCAAGCCGAGGCCGATCACGCCTTTGATCAGGCCGGCGAGGATGAAGGTCATGATGACCAGCATGGACAGGGCCAGGCCGAGGTGCTGGTAGAAATCTGTGAGTGTGTTCATGGCGCTACTGTGCGTCAGTCGGGTTTGGCTGAAAATCTGCCATATACTGAGGCTGCCTCTTCCAATACAAGAGGCTGATATTTTTTGAAGTTGTTGGCCCCATCGCTGGCAAGCCAGCTCCCACAGTATTTTTGTTGTTCGCACATTTTGAGATCAACACTGAAACCTGTGGGAGCTGGCCTGCCAGCGATGGGCCAGCCCAGACACCACAAAAACCAGAGGCTGCCAATCATGCACTTCGACCTCACCGACCTGCGCCTCTACCTGCACATCCTCGACACCGGCAACATCACCGCTGGCGCCGCCCGCAGCCATTTATCCCTGGCCGCCGCCAGCGCCAGGATCCGTGCCATGGAAGCCTCACTCGGCACCGATTTTCTCGAGCGCGGCCGCCGTGGCGTCACGCCGACACCGGCCGGCAAAGCCCTCGCCCAGCATGCGCGCATCCTTCTGCAACAAGCCGAACGCCTGCAGCAGGATCTGGCCGACTATGCCCAAGGCGTCAAAGGTCAGGTGCGCTTGCTGTGCAACACGACCGCGATCACCGAATACCTGCCGGAAGTACTCGCGGACTTCCTGCGCGATCATCCCAATCTCGACATCGATTTGCAGGAACTGCCCAGCGCGCGTATCACTCACGCCCTGCGCCAAGGCGCGGCGGACCTCGGGATCGTCTCCGATGCGGTCGACACCCATGGCCTGCAAACCCGGCCCTTTCGCGACGATCCATTGGTACTGATCCTGCCCCCTGACCATGCTCTGGCGAGTCGGCCGTCACTGACGTTTGGTGAAACCCTGGCGCACGACTATGTCGCGCTTGGCAGCCACAGCGCGCTGGCGATTCACCTGGAGGAACAAGCGCTGCACATCGGCCAGCGCATGTCGATCCGGATCCGCGCCGATGGCTTCGAGGGGGTCATGCGCATGGTGGCGCGAGGTGCGGGGCTGGCCATCGTGCCCAAGGTGGCCATCGAGCGCTGGGCGGCGGTGCACTCGGTAACGTGCCGGCCGCTGGACGAAGTCTGGGCGCATCGCACCTTGCAACTGTGCGCACGCGACTTCGACCACCTGCCCGGTTACGCCCGGGCCTTGTTTGATGCGCTGGTGCCTTGACTCTACCGCTAGGGGCAGACTCTATCCTGTGCGCTTCATTTCAGGAGTACACACAATGAGCAAACGAATGCTCGTGATACTGGGTCACCCCTCCACCGACAGCTTTTGCGGGGCATTGAGTGAAACCTATGTTCAGGCCGCCAAAGACGCCGGGCATGACGTGCGGTTGCTGCGTCTGGATGCGCTGGAGTTCGACCCGGTCCTGCACGAAGGCTACAACAAGGTGCAGCCACTGGAGCCGGACCTGCTGCAAGCGCAGGCCGATATCACCTGGGCCGAGCACCTGACATTCGTCTATCCGATCTGGTGGGGCGGGATTCCGGCACTGTTGAAAGGCTTCGTCGACCGGATTTTCCTGCCGGGTTTCGCCTTCAAATACCGCGAAGGCAAAGCCTTCCCCGACAAGCTGCTCAAGGGCCGCACCGCGCATTTGCTGGTGACCATGGACACGCCGTACTGGTACTACAAATGGATCTATGGCATGCCCGGGCTGCATCAGATGCGCAAGACCACGCTGGAATTCTGCGGCATCAAGCCACTGAAGACGCTGACCTTCGGGCCGATCCTCGGCTCCAAGCCAAACCAGCGCGATGCCTGGCTGGAACAGGCGCGCGTGACCGCCGCCGTCTAAGGCTTTCCAGCCGCCTCAGCTGACGGCGCACAAGCCGCCGTCAGTGCCTCTTCGGGCTCCCCTTCACGCGCCCGTCCGTCGCCTGTGCACGTCATTTACGCGCAGTTGCAATTTTCAGATGGTATTGGACATATAATCGCCGCCGATCCGGCATGACGCCTGATCGCGCTAGCTATGTTTGACCATCGAGACGGACCTTTATGTATATCGGCAAAGCCGCCCAGCTGTCGGGCACCACAGTCAAAAGCATTCGCCATTACGAAGAAATCGGCCTGTTGCCCGAGCCCAAGCGTGAAGGCAAATACCGCATCTACAGCCAGCAAAGTGTCGAAGTGTTGACGTTCATCAAGTGCGCCCAGCAACTGGGCTTCAAGCTCAAAGAGCTGCAGGTGATCCTCAACAACTACCGCGGCGACGAATTCCCGTGGGACATGGCACAAAGAGCCATCGCCGAAAAAAAAGCCGAACTGGTAACCCAGATCGGCGATTTGCAGCTATTGCATGATGGCCTCGAGGCGTTTGAACACAACCTCAACGACGCCCGCCAGGAATGTCAGTTCGAACGCATCGCCCGTTATGGCGAAAAAAACCCGGTCAATACACTGAACTGAAAACCCTGCTGCGCCGCATGACCAGACTCGCCTGCCGTCTCAGGGCAGGCGCGCCCGCGCGTTGGCGAATCAACCCGGCACCGGCTCCCCCTCTGTGCGCACTGCTGGGGCCGGCGCATGCACCGGCGCAATCGCTGCAAAGAACCACGGCGATACCAGCGTCACCAGGACAATGGTCATGACCCCGCTGGAAAACAGCGCCATCGCCACCAGTGCGCCGAGATCGACAATCGGCTTGAAGTCGGAAAACAGCAGCGCCATGAAACCCACGGAGAAGATCACCACGTTGATCACCGTCGAACGACCAACGCTGTGCATCGCCTGCAAAATGGCCGCGTCGATCTCAATGCCCTGCTGCACCAGCAACTTGATGCGTGACAGCAGGTGCACCGCGTAATCCACCACCCCGACCACCAGGAACGTCACCAGCGTCGTGCCGATGTTCAGCTCGATACCGAACAGGAACATGAAGCCGTAGACCGTCACCGACGTGGTCAGCAAGGTCAACATGCCGAGCACACCGAGGCGCACCGACTTGAGCCAGTACATCATCATCAGCGTAACGACCAGCAAGGCCAGGGAAAAACTCAGCACCTGGCCCTGAGTGATTTCCTGCAGGACGCCCGTCCAGATCAACGGCGTGCCCGCGTGGGTCACCTCCAGGTTCGCCGGTTTGTTCACCAGCAACCAGGCATCGAGGCGATCGAGCATGCCCTGATAGTCGCTGGCGACCGACGAGGTCATGGTGTACAGGGTCAAGGCCTTGGAGAAATCGGCGTTGAGCACGTTGTTCAGGTCCGAACCGCCACCGTTTTCGAACAACATCACATGCTGCTCGATCAGCGAATTGCCCGGCACCTCAAAACGCTCGATCTGCCCGTCGTCATTGACTGATGTCACTTTCTCCACGGCATTCGGCACCCGCAGATACTCCGGGTTCATGTCGTTGAGCACCAGGTTCATGCGCTTGACGTAGGTGGCCAGCGAGTAGCCGTAACTGACGTTCGGTTGCTGCTTGATGAAGTGGTCGAGCTTGTCGATGAACTGCACCACTTCGGTGGTCAGCACGCCGCGTGGTTCTTTGCTGTCGATCGCGATCCAGCCCGGCGCCGTGCCCGCCACTTTGGCGTGGTTGATGAACTGATCGGACACACGAATGTGGCTCTCAGGCTTGAAGTAAGCAATGCCGGAGTCTTCGATATCGACGCGGAAGGTGAACACGGTGGCCAGCGCCAGCAGCGGCAGCATGACCAGCAGGATCGGTTTGCGAAAGCGGATCATCCAGGCACAGAACGCGACCAGATACCGCGAGATGATCGATTCCTTGTGCACCTCAGCCTTGGCCTGCTGCGGCTGATCCTTGCCCCAGATGGAGATCCACGCCGGAATCAGCAACAGCGAAATAATCAGCGCCGCCGTCAGGCCGATCGACATGAACACGCCGAAATTGCGGATGCTGACAATGTTGTTGGTGGTGGAAATCATGAACGTGGCGATGGTCGTCACGGTCGTCAACACCACCGGCACCACCATCAAGCGCTGGGTTTCGCGGTTGGCCTCACGATTGCTCTTGCCGGCATTTTTCTGCTCGTAATATTCGGCCATCACGTGGATCGCATCGGAGCAGCAAATAGTGAACAGGAACACCGGCAGCACACTGGTCAGCAGGTCGAACGGCACCCGCAACAGCGCCATCAGGCCCAAGGTCCAGATGGTGCAGAACAGAATGTTGAACAGCGGCAGCAGTACGCCCAGCGGTTTGCGGAAGAAGAAAATCAGCAGCAAGGTAATCAGCAGAAACACGATCGGGAACAACACGGCCAAGTCGTGATCGATGATTTCCTGCTGCGCGGCGATGAAGATCGGCATGCCGGCAATGAAGATTTCGTCCTTGTACTCCGGGTGCTCGGCCTGATATTGCGCGACGATGCCGCGCACGATCTGATAAGCCCGCAGTTGCGCCTGAGCGTCGTCCTGCTTGGTGCCGAGTTCGGCCACCAGCATCGCGACTTTCTTGTCTTTGGACACCACCCCGTCGACCATCAACTCGTTACCCATGATCTGCGACTCGACCAGCGCCGGGTCCATGTCATAGGCATTCAGGGTTTTGTGGATCAACAGTTCGCCGTCGTCGGTCAGGACGATGTTTTCCAGATCGCCCATCGAGGCCATTTCGCGAATCGGATTGATCCGTTCGGCGAGAAAGGTCAGGAACAGCTGATCGTGGGAATCCCAGTTCTGGCTCTGAGCATGATCACGCAATGCCTTGGCGTTGGCGTAATCGTTCTGCGAAAAACCACCCTCGAGAATGTCCCGGGTCAACAACTGCGCACGGCTGTCGTCTGGATGCCGGGCGACGATCTGCGCCAACTGCTCCTTGTCGGCATCGTTGGCCAGGATCATCTTGCGCACCGACTGCGACATCGAAAACAACGCGTTGAGTGTTGATTTGTTGAACACCGTTTGCGGGTTGTTCAGCGCCACCATCACCGAGTCGAACGTGCCGGTGAACTCACCCTGCAAATCGATGATGGTCTTGCGCGCCGGGTGGCTTTCCTTGAGCAGATAAGGGTTGGTGTCGGACACCAGCGCGCCCAGCGTATAAGTGAAATACGCCGTAATCGCCACCAGCAGGAAAACAATCGCCCGCGCATAGCGCTCGACGAAATTCAGATATCTTTCCATGATCATGCGGTTCCAGGTCGTCGGGGTCGGCGCTTAGCGGGCAGACACGGCAAAGTCCGGCAGATCACCGGTTTTCAGCCCGCGTTTGATGGCGGTCTGGGTGAAGAGGCGGTCTTCCAGAGAAACGTTGTATTGCAACTGGTTGAAGCGCATTTCCGAACGCGTGCCGTCGATGAAGTGCTCGGTTTCACTGAGCACAATGCTGTCGATCGAATCGATGGTCGCGACTTTCTGCGTGCGCATCTGCTTGATCAGCACACCTTTGACGTCGAAGAAGTCCTGACGCATGACCAGGAAATTCTGCTTGTCGATCCACACCTTCAGCTTGTTGTAACCGGTCTTGGCCAGCACTTCGGGGGAGGCGGGTTCGCGCTCGATCACGTAGCAGTCGCGGCCCTTGATCTGTTCTTCGCCGACGAGTTTCTGCGAGTAGTCCTTGACGCGAATCTTGTCCAGATCGGCGTACGAATACTCACTGCCCATGAACGAGCCACGCTTGTCGGTGGTGGAGATGCGGCGGGTCTGGCGGCTGACCGGCAGGTACATCCACTGGCTGTCTTCCAGGCCGAGGGTTTCGTGCGGGTTTTCGATGTGGAAGGCAACGTCACGCACGTCAGTCGGTGCGGAAAAGTACATGCTGAACTTGTCGCTGTCCGGGTAATCCTTTTGCAGGTAGGTGAACTCGCGAACGCGGGTATTGCCTTTTTTGTCATGCAGGATCAGCGAAACCTGGGACATGAAGCTGTTCCCGTCATTGCGATCGCGTACCTGACGGATGATCTCATCGGCATTGCCGGCCTCGGCGGCATTGACGCAGGCGCTACCGAGGATCAATGCGGCGGCGGTCAAACTTTTCAAAAACGGCAACATGACAACTTCCTTTTCGTTGGATGAATGCACCTGCGCGCAAGAGCGGCAGGCGTGATGGGTCAGAACAGATAACCGGCCGACAGCCGCACTTGGTCGCGCTTGCTGTACTCGCCGAAAGTCTTCTCGGGCTTGCCGAAGAACACGTCCACCTCCAGCCCGAGCTTGATGTAGTCGACCGGCTTGTAGGTGAAGATGCCTTGCAACAAGGCGTCGTCCTGAAACGGCGGTGAGCCAGCGACCACCAGACGACTCTTGAGGCGGTCCTGCCAATGAGTGCCTTCGGCTGACAGGGTGAACAGCGGTTCGTGTTTGTCCTGCAACATGCCGTCCTGCCAGTCGAGCAACACCTGCTCCTGCCACTGCGCGGAGATCAGCCAGTCGCGCAACAGGTAGTCGACACCCAGCAGCGACTTGACCATCGGCGTGCTGTCGGCACCGTAGGCGCGGGTCGGATTGGTCACTCGCCAGTTGTCGAAATACGCCACCTCGCTGCGCACCACGATGCTGTGCCCGGCGTCGATCGCCAGCCCGGCACCGCCCATGGTGTATCGGGGAAACTGCCGTTCCAGCCGCGTTCGGCCGTCGTCGGCGAGGCCTTCGACCGCGTACACCGGGTCCTGCTGACGCGCGCTCAAGGCAACAAAACTGGTGTCCACCGCGCCGATCCGGCCATTGGCGCTCAAGCCATAGGAATAGCCCTTGTCGCCGTCATAGCCGGGTTTGGAATCGAGCAGGAAATACTGCGGGTCCGGCGCAGCAAACAGTGGCGCGGCAAATTCACTGCCCTCTACCGGCGCCCGGTTTTTCACGAAGTCAGTGATCCACAGCGCCTCCAGTTCCCACTCGCCCACCGGTTGCGCAAAACGCACCATGGGCACGGCGATGCGGCTGTCTTCGAGCAGCGGCGTCAGGCCATCGCGATAGTCCAGCGGGTTGATCTGATCGAGCACGCGCAATTCATCCGCGCGGCCCCAGACCACTTGCTGCCAGCCCACCGTCACCTCTCCGTCACCCAGCGAATGGCCGACGTAGAGGTGCCGCCAATCGGCGTCGAAACGGTACTTGTCCCGCGCCCGCTCGCTGTACGGATTGTTGCCGTCATAGCGCGCGTCATAACGCACGCGGCCCTTGGCCTTGTAGTAACCACCCTCCCAGTTGTCTTCCAGATTGGCCTTGAAATACACGGCTTTCTGCGTGACCTGATCGTCACCGTGCAGACGCACGGCCGTGGCCACGCCGACTTCACCGTCGGCGTAATCGGGCTTCAGATCAGCGACGGTCATTTCGGCCATCCCGGTGGGCGCAGCCATGCACGCCCATACCGCACACACGATGTGACTGTTGTGAAATCGAGGCATCGCTACATTCCCAACCCGACACCGCCATCGATCACCAGACTCTGCGCGGTGACCCCGCCAGCCTCGGGGCTGGCCAGGTAACGCACCATCGCCGCCACTTCTTCGCTCTGGATGAAACGGCGCATCGGCAGTTTCTTCTTCGCGTTGCGCACGATCTGCTCCTGGGTCAACCCGGCAATCGCCGCTTGCGTCGCCAACTCACCCTGCAACATCGGCGTATCGATCCACGCCGGCAGAATCGCGTTGACGGTGATCTGCCGCGAAGCGAGATCCAGCGCCAGCGCCTTGGTCATGCCGACGATGCCGTGCTTGGAGGCGCAATACGCGGTGTTGCGCACCTTGCCGGCACGGCCGAGGATCGACGACATGTTGATGATTCGCCCACGGTCCGGCATCAGCGCCAGACACAGCGAGATCACGTAGAACGTGCCGTTGAGGTTGACCGAAATCACCTTGTGCCAGTTGTGCAGGTCTTCCGGCTCGTTCTCGTTGCAGATGCCGGCGCTGTTGACCAGCACATCGACGTATTCGACTTGCGATCCGAGGGTTTTAAAGAACGCTTGCATGGCCGGCAGGTCGGCAATGTTCGCCGCATGGGTTTCGACCCGCGCCTTGATCTGCTCCTGTCGCTCGTCGATCCAGCGCTGCAGTTCGGCCAGATCGAGATCCAGCAGGATCAAGCGATTGTCGGCGTCGGCGGCAAAGTTCTCGGCAACCGCGCGGCCGATGCCTTTGGCCGCACCGGTGATCAGAATGGTCCGGCTCATGGCATTTTCAACCCGCCGTTGACCGACAGGACCTCCCCGGTCAGGTACAAACCGCGATCGGCGAGGTACAGCACCGCTTCGGCAATTTCCTCCGGTTCGGCGTAGCGTTTGATCAGTAGACGCGACTGGATTTCTTCTTCCTGACTGCCGATCAGCGCCGTACTCATCTCGGTCTTGACGATGCCCGGGGCAACCGCGTTGACACGAATGTTGCGTGGCGCCAGCTCCACCGCCAAGGCACGGGTCAAGGATTCGACCCCGCCCTTGGCAGCGGCATAGTTGCTTTGGCCTTTGCCGGGCTTCTGTGCCGCCACCGAACTGATGTTGACGATGCAACCGCTACGCTGGCGCAACATGCCCGGCACCACCTGCTGACAGCACAGCATCGTGCCGATCAGGTTGGTCTGGATCACCTCGACCAGGTCGCGCGCTGACATCGTCGCCAGCAAACCATCGCGGGTGATGCCGGCGTTATTGACCAACAGATCGATACGTTGAAAATGCTGATCGACCCGCTCGAAAAACGCCTTGATGCTGTCGCCGCTGCTGACATCGCACTGCAACGCCAGGCAATCGATCCCCGACGCCTGAACCTCATCGCGCAAGGCCATCGCCGCGACTTCATCGCGTACGTAACTGAACGCGATCTGATAACCCGCCCCGGCCAGGGTCTGGACAATCGCCCGACCGATGCCACGACTGCCACCGGTCACCACTGCTACTTTATTCGGCATGACCGTTCCTTAAAGCGAGTTATCGGTTTTGAATTGCGCGAGGCTGAAGCCGTGGGTCGCGGCCAGTGCTCGAATCTGCTGCACTTGCTCGCGGCTGATGTCGCCGTAGGAGTAGTGCTGTTTCATACCGGACAGGCCCATCAGCACCGACTCGGCCATGCACGCGTACAACTGACCTTGCTTGAGATAGGCCCGAACGTTTTTCACCAGGCCATCGCCCAGCGGCGTCTGCACGATGCCGCCGTGCATGTAGAGCACGTCGGAGCGTTGGCTGGCGAGGTTCTGGTCAACGTTCAGCGGTACGGCGATGTCGCAGATCACGCTGTTTTCGGCGAAGTGCTCGGCGAAAAGAAACGGCTGCGGTGCGTTAGCCGCGCAGAGCACGATGCGCGCCTGTTTCAGCACATCAAGATCGTTGCTGACGGTGATAAAGGCGTTCGCGCCCAGGCGTTCCTCGACCAGTTTTGCCACGCGCTGCCCCAGATCGGCACTGCTGCCGTGGGACTGCAAGATCCCATCGATTCCATCAATTTGCTGCAGGCGACGGGCGAGGCGATCGTGTTCGGCGACACCCTTGAGGATCGCGCGGGCGGCTTCGGCGTAAATCTGGTGAGCGGTTTTTTCCAGACGACGCAGGGAACCGTCGCGGCCGCTGCCGATGAGGATCAGGTGCTCGACGCTGGTCGACAGCAGTGAGGCGTAGGTCGAGGCAATATTGCCCGCCGCACCGACCACCGCAGCGGTCTGCTCGCTCAGTTCCAGGCCTTGCTGCTTGCAGCCCTGCTCGATGGCTTCCAGGCCCATGCCGATGGTCAGTGCGTTACCGGAGGTCAGCGCCATGTCAGGAATCTGCAGCGCCTGGCAGTTGTTGGTGACGATCGAGGTGTACATGCCCAGGCCGGCGACGGTGTAGCCATCGGCGCGGGCATCCTTGATGCGATTGCCGACTTCTTCGCGGATGGTCTGCAGATCGCCGCTGGCGATGTACGCCGCCATGGCATCGGAATCCATGCACAGCGGGTACAGGGTGAACTCCACGGCAGTGCCGAGTTTCGAGCGAATCTGCACCGGGCCGATCGGCGCGGCTCGGCGCTCGGGCGCCATGCGCTTGATGAACTCGCGTTTCTGTTCAGCGCTCAGGGTCGACAGTGAAGGATCGACGTCGCTGAGCATGTCCGAATCAATCAAATGGTTGATGAACGCCACGCGAGCCACCACACGCACGTTCTCGTCAGACTTTGGGCGGGTTTCGCTCTCCTTGAAGCTGACCTCGCGCGCGGGCACGTCAGCGATGCTGTCGGCGCACACACCGGCGGCCAGCGGGAAGGCGTCGCGGCGGCGCAGCATGTCGCAGACTTTCTGCAAGGAAGCGATCAGTCCATCGATCTCTTCGAAGGTGATGCACACCGGCGGTTCCAGTCGGATCACATTGGCGTTGCTGCCCGACGGCGCCACGCGCAGGGATTCGAATTGCAGCAAGTAGCCGGCGATGATGTAGCCCAGCGCATCGTTGTACTGCGCCGAGGCCTGAACCAACGAACTGGTGCCGGTCAGGTCGTGCAGTTCGAAACCGAGCAGCAAGCCACGGCCACGCACGTCGGCGATGACGTCCGGATAGGCCGCCTTGAGTTCCAGCAGCGAAGCCTTGAGGTATTCGCCTTTCTTGTTCACGTCCCTGAGCATCGCGCTGTCGTTCTCGAACAGACGGCGCAGGGCCGACAGGGCGATATGGCAGGACGCATCATCTTCGGCAAAGGTCGAACTGTGGATGTAGCTGAAATCGTTTTCGTAGTGGCTGGCGCGAATCACCGTCGCGGCAATCTTCATCAGGCCACCGCCCAGCGCTTTCGACAGGCAGTAGTAGTCACCCTGCAAGTTGAAATGGCTGGCACCCAGCAAAGTGCCGGTGCGGCCGAAACCCGATTGCACTTCGTCGATGATCAGCGGGCATTGCTGCTCGTTGCACAGGCGCCGCAGGCCCAGATAGAACTCATTGGCGAACTCGTTGATGCCGCCCTCGCCCTGAATCGGCTCCAGCAATACCGCGGTGATCGCGCTGAATGCTTCGCGGCGCACTTGCAGGGTTTCGCCGTTCCATTCCAGGCTCAGCCAGTGACGTACGTGACGGGCCGGCAGTTCTTGCAATTGCTGGGGCTGCTGCGGGTCGATGAACTCGACGTTGAGGCCGAAACGGGCGAACGGCTTGCGGTACTGCTTGCCGTACGTCAGTTGCACGGTGTTGACCAGTTTGCCGTGGAAGCTGCCGCGCACCGCGAGGAACACCGGCTCGACATGCAACTGCGCCAGGTTGTGCTGACGCACCGCTTCGGCCACTTGGCGCACGGTGACGCAGGACAGATTCTGCGGCAACAGACCGGCGGGCAAATCGAGATCGTCAATGTCCAGTTCGACGTAAGCCTTGTCGCTGGCGACCAGATTGGCGAGAGCGAAATCGCGCTCGTCGAATTGCTTCTGCAGGTTTTTCTGACGGCGGTATTCGGCGTGCTTGACGGCGATTTCCACCGACTCGGCGCCACTGTTGGAGAAGGTCGAAATGTAGCGTTCGCTGTTTTTCAGCTCACGGTTGAACGCTTCACTGAGTTCACGCCCCAACTGCCCCGCCGCACCGCGCACCGACATCTGCGCGTTGAACGGTACATCGGCACGCAACAGGTCGACGAGTTGATCGACAAATTGCGGATCGTTGTGACCATACAGCGCGGCGCCGTAACCGCCGAGGAAGTCAGTGACAGTCACCTCTTCGCCCTGCCGGTCGCGGTAAAACAGTTTGCTGCCCAGCGCTCTGTGGAACTGGCATTCGAGGCCCAGGGCCTGCATCAATTCAACGAATTTCGGCCGTACGTAATCGCGGTAATCCATGACAGTTCTATCCCTTGAGTAAAAAATCAGCTGCGTTTCGTTGCGTGCCGACGGTCAGTCGGCCGCGTGAAATTCGAGGTGGTAACCGGCACTGAAGCCGTTGTCGTCACGGTTGATCACCAGGCAATCGTGCAGCACGGCATCGCGCGGCTCAGCCATGACAAATGGCAGATGCGCATCCAGCGGTTGTTCCAGGCCACTGACCGGCGGGATGCTTTGCGCCTGCAAGGCCTGCCGGGCGAAGATCAGATCAACCAGACTCGGTGCACCACTCAGAATGCCGGTCAGCGATGTGCTGCTGGTGATGTGCGCGGCACCGGTTCGTGACAGCGTGCGGGCCAGATCGGCATCTTTTTGCGGCTCGCCAGTGGCGCTGCTGATCAGCAGATCGACCTGTTTGTCCGGCAGGTTCAGCGAATCCAGACGCGGGTGTGCGAAGAGTGCGGTCAGGCAGGTTTGCGGGCCTGCCGGCAGGTCATCGGCGCGACGCAACACCAGCGCCGCCGCACCTTCGCCGGCAATGCCGCCACGGCCCTGGCGATCAAAGGCACGCAGGCTTGGCGATCCTTCGGTGCTGATGACCCCCGCCTCGGCCAGTGCGGCGAGCGCCAGCGGATCCAGTTCACTGCCCGCGCCCACCACAATGGCCGCGTCGATCCGACCGTTCTGCAACGCCGCGCAGGCTTCGCGCAGCGCCGCCAGATTGCCGGCCACGCCCTGCATGTAGGCGTTGCATTCGCACTCAAGCTTCAAGGCCAGACTGACGACGCCGAGCAGACCGTTGCTCAGGCTCTTGAGCACCAGGAATGGATCGAGTGCGCGCTCCTGCAACACGCGTTTGGCCAGACGCTGCATGTCGGCACCGGTCTCGGTCTGACATTCGTGCAGCAGTTCGCCGTAAGACGCGAGCGAGGGATGGGTGTAACCGCCCTGGCAGCAATACAGACCAAAACGCACGTTGTCGCGACCCGGTTCAAGCCCGGCTTCTGCCAACGCCTGGCGCACCGCACTGACGCCCCAGATCACCGCCGGCGGGCAGTAACGCTGGAGGTTTTGTGCAACGTCCTGACGGCTACGTTGATGATCCCGATCAGCGACGTGTCCGAACGCAATGACCCTCTCGCTGTGGAACAGCGACGAGCTCAGAGGCGAGATCGCGCTACGTCCTTCGCGGGCCGCCGACCAGAAACCCTCCACGCCCCAACCGGTGGGCAATACACAACCGCTGCCGGCGATCGCGACACGTACAGTGGCGTCAGTCATTGTCCATGCTCCCGATATTTGCCAAGGGCCAGCGAGGTATTGAGGCCACCGAAACCAAAGGAATTGCTCAGCGCGTAATCCACTCGGCGGCTGACCGCCTGACCGGCGCAGTAATCCAGATCGCACTGTTCGTCGGCGTCATGCAGGTTCACCGTTGGCGTCACCAGATCGTTGAGGCAGGCCAACGCGGTGACGATGCATTCCGGTGCGCCAGCGGCCGCGATCAGGTGACCGAACTGTGATTTGTTGGCGCTGACGGCCAGGGTTCGATAATGCTTGTGCTCGGCGAACACACTTTTGATCGCGAGGGTTTCGGCAACGTCGTTGAGCGGCGTCGAGGTGCCGTGGGCATTGATCAGATCGATCTGCTGCGGGCGCAGCCCGGCGTCGTCGAGCGCGGCCTGCATCGCCAGTGCCGCGCCACGTCCTTCGGGTTGCGGTGCGGTGACCTTGTAGGCGTCCAGACTGCTGCCGAAACCCAATACCTCGGCATACGGCGTGGCGCCACGAGCCAAGGCATGTTCGAGGCTTTCCAGCACGACGAAACCACCGCCCTCGCCGGCAATCAGACCGCTGCGGTCACGATCGAACGGACGGCACAGATCAGCGCCCCAGCGTTGCTCGCCCGACGCGGCACCCAACAGATACAACGCGGCCATGGTGTCGAGGTTGAGCACCGAGTCGGCGCCACCCGCCAGCGCAACGCTGACTTCTCCGCGACGAATCATCTGAAAGGCGTTGCCAATGGCTTGTGAAGCGCCGGCACAGGCACTGCTGATGTTGATCACCGGCCCTTCACAGCCCAGGTCGTCGGCGATTACCCGCGCCAGACGGTCGTTGCTCTGACGCAGCGAGCCATCGGCATTCACTTGCCCAGCCCGTGACATCAGGTATGACCAGCTCGGGGTGCCGCCATTCGGGGCTTCGGTCAGCAGCATGTCAGCGAGCATGTGCTGCGGTGCTCCCGAGGCACACAGCACCGCCGCGCCCCGCAACTGTTCTGGCTGCAAGCCGCTGTCACCGACTGCCTGCGTGGCAGCCACCCAGCCAAACCGACTGCGCTTTTCCAGCGGCATCGTCCAGGCCGGATGGCTTTGCAGTTTTTCCGGCAACAGGCGCATGTCGACCGGTGCCGCGTAGCGCACCGCGAACGACGCCTCTTGCACGTCGTCCGGCTGCCATGGCCGCACGCAATGTTCGGCGCCGAGCATTTTTTCCCAGAGGGTCTGCCATTCGAAACCGAAACCGGTGACGGCGCCCATGCCGGTGATCACAATCCGTGTCGCACTCATGCGTGCTTCTCCATGGTTTCACTGGCCAACAGCAATGCGCCCCAGTGACCGGCGCGAGTGTGGCTGACAAGCAACGTGTAGCCCGGCGTCGCCGCTACTTCACAGCTCAGGTGCAGTGTCAGTGCGACTTCTGTCAGCAAACCGCTGGCGCCCAGTTCACCGGTCATGGCGCGGGTGCTGCGAATCTCGCGCGGGAAAGCTTCGAGCAACTTCATCACTTGCCCGTCAGCGCAATTGCCGACGATATGCTCGACGTCGCCGACCCGCAGTTTCTCGACACTCAGGACCTGGTCGATCACGCGCCGCCCCACCGCCACAGAGCGTTGCGGATCGGTGCTGTAACCACGGGCAAACCCGGCAATGCGCACGGCGTGTGCCGCACCCGGCGCAGGTGTCGACGCCAGCAACAGCGCCGCGGCGCCCTCACCGAAAATCGGTTCGCTCGCCTGATCGGGCTCGCGCAGGTACAGGGCCGGCGTCAGGTTCGGACTGCTGCTGACCACCAACGCGGCGTCGGCATGCCGCTCGCCAATCTGCTGGCAGGCTTCGATCAGCGCATCCAGTCCGGCGTTGTCCTGAGAACAAAATCCGCCCATTGGCCCGTGGCAACTCAATGCTTCGGCGACATAAGCCATGACGCTGCTGTTGAGCAGGGTCAACGCATGCAGGGGCGGTGTGTTGGCCAACAATTGGCTGAGTTGTTTGTGTGGCTGTTCGATGATCGCCTGCACCGCATCCCAGCAAGGGCTCGGCGCATCGACTTCAGGAATGGCCGCTGTCAGGGCAATGCGTGAGGCAGGCAATTGCAGCGCCGCCAGTGCTGGCGCCAGCCGTGCGGCGCAATGCAACAGGCGCAAGCCCTGCGGTTCGACGCTGCGCTGGATCTTGCGATCAAACAGGTCACTGGCCAGTCGCGGCGTCGGCAAGGCAAACGCCTGACGCTGTGCATCAAATGCCAGCGGTTGCGCCGCGCAGGGCGTGCCGAGCAAGTCAGCACATTCACCGCCCGCCACGTTCAGCACCGCAGCGGCATTGAGATAGATGGCTCGGTTCATGTCATGCCCTCCCCAGAATCAGCGAGCTATTGATGCCGCCGAAGCCGAACGAGTTGGACATCACCACGCTGATCGGCTGTCGTACCGGCTCGCTCAAGAACTTCAGCGAAGGGTATTCGGCACGCTCGGGGGCGTAATTCAGAGTGGGCAACAGCACGCCGTCACGCAGGCTCATCAGCGACAGCACTGCTTCGATCGCACCACTGCCTGCCAGTGAATGGCCGATGGCGGACTTGTTGGCGGTGAAAGTCATGAAGTCCTGGCATCCGCCGAACAGACGCTGTAGCGCCAACGCTTCACAACTGTCATTGGCCTGCGTGGAGGTGCCGTGGGTGTTGACGTGTTGCACGGCGCTGCGCAGCAGCCCGGCGTCCTCGATTGCTGCTTCCATGCATTCCTCGTATTTACTGCCATCGCGGCTGCTGGAGGTCATTTTCTGCGCCTCGCAGACATTCGCATAACCCAACACCCGGCCCAGTGGCGCAGCCTTGCGCCGCTGCGCGTGTTCAGCGGATTCGAGAATGAGCATCGCCGAGCCTTCGCTGAGGACAAAACCGCTACGGTCAGGCATGAACGGGCGGCTCTGTTCGCTCGCCGGCAAGTCGGCCTGACAGAGCGCGCCGAGGCTGTTGAACATGTAATAAGGCAATTCATTGGCCATCAGTTCGACGGCGCCGCAGATAGCCAGATCGATCTCGCCGCGCTCAATGGCCCGGTAAGCACTGCCGATGGCCATGGTGCCGGCGGCACAGGCATCGGAATGGGTCGAGATGTGATCGCGGATGCCGAGCCGATCGGCCAGGTGTTGCGTCTGTTGATCGACGCGCCGGATGAAGGGCACGCTGGACGTTGCCGGACTGTCCAGCAGACGGTCGAGGTCGACGCGGCCGGCCTCGTCCATGCAACGGCTGAGCCGCTGCAGGTCGTGGCTGTCGGCACAGTATTTGTTGGCGCCCAGGAACAGACCGCTGCGACTGTGGGCAAAGTCTGCCGGCGTCAGGCCGGCATGCTCCAGCGCCTGCCGGGCAACGTATTCGGCCAGCACACTTTGCCGTGGGTGCAGCGCCGCGTTGCCGCCGAAACCGGCGCCGATCCGCTGCCACTGCGTATCGTCGATAAACCCGGCTGCGCTGTTGTTGAATCCCAGCGCCTTGAACCGGGGATGTTCGCGGACACAGGATTGCTTCCGGCAAATCCGCTCGAACAACGTGGCAGCGTCCAGCGCCATGGGCGCCACCAGACCGAACCCGCTCACATAGACTTCTCGTGCCCGCATGAGAACTCCTACACCGCTTCTTTGGTGTGAGTGGTAACAAACTGCTCAACCAATTGACGCGACACTTCATCGCCATCCGCCGGCACCAGACGCGCACTGCACGCGCCGCAGACCACTTGTTGGCGCTCGTTCAGAATCGCTTGGTGGGCGTTGCAATCCGGGCAGGTCGCCGGCAGGTAGTTGAAAAGATTGCGGCACTGGTTGGCCCAGTTACGCACGGTGGTCGCGGCGAACACCTGAGCCGGCTGCATGCCCGCCTTCAGTTGATCCGGGGTGTAGGCGCTGAGGCTTTGCTCAAGCAGGTGCTTGCCGCTTTCGGTAATGCGACCGTTGGCGAGAAACTCGCTGGCATCACCGCAAACCGCCACTGCATGGTCGAGCACGCTGGTTTTCGGCAGTGTGCAGCCATATTGGCGGCCCAGTTGGAAGCTCAGGTCGACGATGTCCAGCGAGTCGGCACCGAGGTCTTCGACAATGCTGCTGTTTTCTTCGATGTCATTCGCATCCATCACCAACAGCTGTGCGAGGATTTCGCGAGTGCTGGCAACGACATGTTCCAAGTCCAATGGATTGTTCATTTCTATCTCCCTATATGTCGTGACTACTTCATGAATTCGACTTATGAAAAGTAACTTTTCCCACAGCAACTTCTCACGCGGCGGGAATCTAAACTCTGCCCTTAAGGGGAGAGTCAACGAACTATTCAAGGTTTTTTTACAACTCGAAAAAAGTCTGCAAAACCCCACAGACACCGCACCTCCTTGGTGCGGCGAACGACTTATTTACTTAACAAAGACGGGGTATGGTGGGGCGCCCGCGCTATCGGGAAGGCTGACTATCGAAAGCAACTAAGGACACAACGGAACCGACGTACTAAAAGCAAAAACCAGACAAGTAAAATAGTTATAACTTCATAACCTTTGTTTTAGATCAGTACTGCCGTTAATTGATTTTGCTGGAAGGTTTACGCTTCCATCCGTAAAACGCTGGCAGCGTTTATGGATATCTGAATGTCGAGCACAGACATCTGGGCAGAGGCACGGCGCTATAGGGTGCAGCTTCCGTTTGATCGCCTTGTCTGGAGCCGACACATGACTGCCCCTATCACCGTTCTGCGCGACACCCACCCGCTGCCGATACTCGACGCCTGCAAATGGGAAAAACTCGAAGGCGACCCGCACACCGTCAACCTCAATGCCTACACCAGCGAAGACGGCAGCAAGATCATGGGCACGTGGATCTGCACACCAGGCAAGTGGCGCGTTGATTATGTGAAGTGGGAGTACTGCCATTTCCAGGAAGGCTACTGCGTGATCACCCCGGACGGCATGGCGCCGATTCACCTGCGTGCTGGCGATATCTTTGTGGTTGAACCGGGCATGAAAGGCACGTGGGAAGTGGTCGAGACCGTGCGCAAATATTTCGTGTTTGCCTGATGCAAAAAAGCCGGGAGATCACCCGACGTGATTTCCCGGCAAATGTCCCAGATTCACTCAAATCCCTGTGGGAGCTAGCCTGCTAGCGATTGCGATCAATCTGGCAAAAATGAGTTGCCTGACACTCAGCCATCGCTAGCAGGCTAGCTCCCACAGTTTGTTCAGCGCTGTCCTTCTATTGCAGGCTTGCGATAGCTGTTGATTATCGCCGAGAAATCCTTCCCGCCGTCCCCGCGCTGACTCATCGCCTGATACAACTGCTGCGCCACCGCGCCGAGCACCACCGGTTGGTGCGCCTGACGCGCCGCTTCGGTCGCCAACCCCAGATCCTTGAGCATCAGTTCCGCACCGAACCCACCGGTATAACCACGCGAGGCCGGTGCCGTTTCGACGATGCCCGGCCACGGGTTGTACATCTCCGAACTCCAGCAGCGCCCGGTTGAACTGTTGATAATCCCGGCCAGCACAGTCGTGTCGATGCCCAGTGCATCGCCCAGCGCCATCGCCTCGCTGACGCCAACCATCGAGATGGCCAGCAGCAGGTTGTTGCAGATCTTGGCGATCTGCCCGGTGCCGACTTCACCGCAATGCACAATGTTGCGGCCCATTTGCGCCAGCACCGGTTGCAGGGTGGCGAACAGTTCCGGAGTGGCGCCGACCATGAAGGTCAGCGTCCCCGCCGTTGCACCGCCAGTGCCACCGGACACCGGCGCATCGGCCATGGCCACGCCTTGTTTCGCCGCAGCCGCTGCCACATCGCGGGCCGTCTGCGGATCAATGGTGCTGCAATCCACTGCCGGCACACCTTGGCGAATACCAGCCAACACACCGTCCTCACCGAGCCAGACGCTGCGCACATGCACAGCGGCCGGCAGCATGGTGATCACCAGTTCGGCATCCTCGGCAGCCTCACGCGCCGAAGCACGAATGCTGCCGCCCAGTTGCTCCAGCTCCGCCAGCACGGTTTTGTTCAGGTCGACCAGACTCAGCGAATGGCCGGCCTTGATCAGGTTGCGCGCCATCGGCGCGCCCATGTTACCCAGACCGATAAATGCGATTTTCATGGCAGTTCCTCAGCGCAGGTTGATAGTGGTGTTCACGCCGTCGTTGACGCTGTCGTCATCGAACCAGCGCGCCGTGACCGTTTTGGTCTGCGTGTAGAACTGCACCACTTGCTTGCCGTACGGGCCGAGGTCGCCGAGTTTCGAACCGCGCGAACCGGTGAAGCTGAAGAACGGCACCGGCACTGGAATCGGGATGTTGATACCGACCTGACCGACGTCGATTTCCGTCTGGAATTTACGCGCCGCCGCACCGCTCTGGGTGAACAGACCCGTGCCATTGCCGAACGGGTTGGCGTTGACCAGCGCAATCGCCTGATCGAGGGTGTCGACTTCCAGCACCACCAGCACCGGGCCGAAGATTTCCTGCGTGTAGATCTGCATGTCGGTGGTCACGCCCGAGAACAGGGTCGGGCCGACAAAGTTGCCTTGCTCGTAGCCCGGCACTTTGATGTCGCGACCGTCCAGTTCGAGCTTGGCGCCTTCTTTGATGCCGCTTTCGATCAGATCGAGAATGCGTGCTTTGGCTTTTTTCGAGATCACCGGGCCGACATCGGTGCCCGGCTCGTTACCGGCGTTGACGGTGAGTTTCTGCGCCAGCGCTTTCAGATCCGGCAGCCATTGCTTCGCCGCGCCGACCAGCACCACCACCGAGGTGGCCATGCAACGTTGCCCGGCCGCACCGAAACCGGCCCCGACCAGCGCATTCAGCGCTTGCTCGCGATTGGCGTCGGCCAGCACCACGGCGTGGTTCTTCGCGCCCATCATCGATTGCACGCGTTTGCCGTGCTTGCCGGCCAAGTCGTAAACGTGGGTACCGACAGCGGTCGAACCGACGAAGGACACGGCTTTGATGTCCTTGTGCGTGCACAGGCCATCGACCACATCTTTACCGCCATGAACCACGTTCAACACGCCCGCCGGAACGCCGGCCTCGATCGCCAGCTCGACCAACAACATGGTCGACAGCGGATCCTGTTCCGATGGCTTCAAGACGAAGGTGTTGCCGCAAGCGATGGCCATCGGGAACATCCACAGCGGAATCATCGCCGGGAAGTTGAACGGCGTGATGCCGGCGCACACACCGATTGGCTGGCGCAGGGTGTAGGTATCGACGCCGCCGGCAACGTTTTCGGCGAACTCGCCCATTTGCAGGCTGCCGATCGAGCAAGCGTGCTCGACCACTTCCAGGCCACGGAAAATATCGCCCTCGGCGTCGGCAATGGTTTTGCCCTGCTCGGCGCTGAGCACCACGGCAATGCGTTTGGAGTGTTCGCGAATCAGCGCTTGCAGCTTGAGCATGATGCGCATGCGCGCGCCAATCGGGGTCAACTTCCAGGTCTGGAAGGCGCGCTGTGCAGCGCTGACGGCGGCATCCACTTCTGCGGCAGTGGCAAACGGCACTTTGGCCAGCACTTGCTGGGTCGCCGGGTTGACGATGTCGTGCCACTCGGTGGTCTGCGACTCGACCCATTCGCCATTGATCAGCAGCTTGACCTTCTGGACCGTGGTTTCGTTGGGCGTAAGCGATGCGTTCATGCTGGTCTCCGAAACTTGTTTTTATCGTAGGAGCCAAGGCGAAAGGTTCGCCTTGAGATGAGGCGTGTGTCACGAATTGGTTGTCGGACTGTTTTTGGAGTATAGATGTGCAAACTTCTAATAAGAACGCACATATAAGCCCGTCCATCATGCAAAAAAACATCACCTCGCTAGGCTCGCTGAACTGGGACGACCTCAAGTTTTTCCTCGAAGTCGCCCGCACCCGCAAGGCCAGTACCGCCGCCAAACGGCTGGCTGTCGACTACACCACCGTGTCGCGGCGGATCAGTTCGCTGGAAGCGGCATTGGGCACTTTGCTGTTCGAGAAGTCGCGAACCAGCGGCTTCGTCCTGACCACCGAAGGCCAGCGTTTGCTCGGTTATGCCGAGTCGATCGAAAGCACATTGCACATGGCCTGCGAGCAGGTGTCAGGCTCCGGTGTAGCGTTGTCTGGGCATGTGCGCATGGGTTGCACCGAAGGCTTCGGCAGTTTTTTCATCACCCCGCAGCTGAGCCATTTCGTCGACGCCTACCCGGCGATCTCGGTGGACATCCTGCCGCTGCCGCACTTCATCAGCCTGTCCAAGCGCGAGGCCGATATCGTCATTGCTCTGGAACGCCCGGAGCATGGACCGTACGTCTGCTGCAAATTATGCGACTACCGTTTGCAGCTCTACGCGACCCAGGACTATCTGGACCAACACCCACCGATCCGCCGCCCGGCAGACTTGGGCAAGCATCAATTCATCAGTTATGTGGATGACCTGGCGTTCAGCTCGGAGCTGCTCTACCTGGCGAATGTGCTGCCCGGTGCCAGCGCCAACTTGCGCAGCACCAGCGTGATCGCACAGTTTGTCGCCGCGCAGCAAGGGCGTTCTCTAGCGATTCTGCCGTGCTTCCTCGCCACTCAGGATCCGCGCCTGCTGCCGGTACTGCCGGAGGAAATCGACATCACCCGGCAGTTCTGGATGTACTGCCGGGAGGATCTGCGCAAGCTGAAACGGATCACCCTGTTGTGGGACTACATCCGTGAGGTGACTGAGCGAAATCAGGATCTGTTGATGGGCAAGACGCGCGAAATGCAGTTCGCCGACTAGTCGGCGCTGACCACAATCGAGACCCGGCGGTTTTCCGTGCGACCGGCCGCCGTATCATTGGACGCTACCGGCTCTTTGCTGCCCAGGCCCTGCAGCTGGATGTTTTCTTGCTTCATGCCGACCGTGCCCAGCACTTTGGCGACACTCTTGGCACGGCGCAGCGACAGTTGCTGGTTGTAGGTTTCCTTGCCTGATGCGTCGGTATGACCATCGACGCGCACGCGCTCGATGCCGACACCCAGCAATGCCTTGCCGATGCGTTCGACGATCTCGGTGCTTTGCGTATTCAGGCTTTCGACGTCGCTGCCAAACAGCACTTTGCCGGACAGGCCAAACTCCCAGCCCTCGTCGGTCAGCTCAAAGCCCTGTTGCTTGAGGACCGCGACTTGCGCCGGGCTCAGGCCTTTTTGTGGCGCAGTCTGGCAACCAGTCAGGGCCAGAACGGCCATCAACAACACGGCGTAAAAAGATCGAATGGACAGTGTGAACACGAGAGTCAGCTCCTGGTTTGAACGGAATCGACCGGGTGCTCCGCCTCGGCCGTGAATTGGGCGCCGCGCGACAGGCGCTTGGCTTGATACATCGCCGCATCGGCAGCATCGAGCAAGGCCCCGGGCGTAGCGCCATGATCGGGAAAAACCGCAATGCCGATACTGAGCGAGGTCACCACACTGGTGTCGCCCGGCAGCGCGATGGGCATGTCCATGCTGGCGAGGATCTTGTCGGCAATACGCTCGGCATCTTCGACCTTGTGCAGCGGCGTGAGCAGCACGGCGAACTCGTCGCCACCCAGCCGCGCCACCAGATCTTCTTCGCGCAACTGCGCACGAACGCGATTGGCCACCGCCACCAGCACCGCATCACCGGCCGCGTGGCCGAAGTTGTCATTGATGCCTTTGAAGCGGTCGCTGTCGAGAAACAACACGGCAACGCGCTCATCGTGTTTGCTGGCATTGCGCAACGCGCGGATCAAGCGTCCTTCGAAAAACGCTCGGTTTGGCAGACCGGTCAGGCTGTCGTGACTGGCCTGGTGAGCGAGGGTTTCGTTTTCGTTTTGCAGATGGGTTTGCCACGACTCCAGTTCGTCGAGCAAGGCGTTGAAGTCATTGCCGAGGTTGTCCAGCTCAGCGATCTGCGCCGGTGGTACACGGCGGTCCAGCGCTCGTTCGCTGCGTGCGGCGTGGGCCACGGCGGCCAAGCTGCGCAAGGGGCCGGTGATTCCGCGTAACTGGCGCCGCGCCAGGTAGAGCGCGACCCAGGCGCTGATCGCGGTACAGAGGATGATTCCTGCCAGACCGCTGAGCAGAAAACGCATCAGGCTGCCGCCATGACCGGTGAGCAGTACACGACCGATTTCACGGTCCTGATGCTCGATCGGCAGGCTGATGGGTTTTTCCAGGACGGCGCGGGTGATCTGCATTTCCAGTTCAGAGAACAAACCGTTTTCCGGGCGTTGCCAATGCGCGAGCAGTTGTCCCTGGCTGTCCAGTACCTGGGCATCAGCGACCTCTTCGGCAGAAGCAATCAGCGCCAGCGATTCGTTGGCGGCCGTCTTGTCGTTGAACACTACTGCGGCTTCCACGGTGTAGCTGATCGAACGGGCGATCAAATGCAGGTTGTGATCGGCATAAACCCGTAACGCCAGTACGCCGAGCAACGTCAGCGAAACACTGGCCATCGCCACGCCCACCAGTGCGACCGTCAAATGCCCTCGGCCAATGACCGAACCCAGCGTTGGGCGGCTATTCGATCTGAACAGGTTCATGGTGCCGCCGGTTTGCGACGCGACAGCTGCAGCACGCTGGGGTGAATGCGCACGCCGCTGCGGGCAACGGAGTCGAGATTGACCTCGAAGGACACTTGCTCATCGCCAACGCGCAGACAGAACAGGCTACCGACCGTGCATTGATCGCCACCTTCGCTGATACTCAGTACTGGATGACCAATCAGCGAAGCGAACAAGCGAGTGCGTTCATCCGCCGTAAGTTTGCCGATGTACACCGCATCGCATTCGCTGACGATGGCCGGGTTGTCGGCCAGCAGGCGACGTACGGTGACCGGCCGGCCAGTGGCTTGCGTGGTGCCTTTGACCAAGTCGTCGGTGTATTCGGTCGGGCCAACGATGCACAGGCGCAATTGCGCCGGCTCCACCGGCCAGCGCGCGTAGCTGAGAATGCCAAGAACGACCTGAGTGACAGATTTGGCCCGTTGTTCGGCCATGCCCGTCGGCGCTTGCGACTGTGCGACAGCCGCCCCCGTCAACAACCAGAGCAGACCGACAAGCAACGCGTGCTTGCAGACAACTACGCGCCCTGTCGCCCAGACAGACACCTTCATGCAGGGATTCTCTTGGATCGTAGCGAAATGATGCCGCAACGATAGCACAGCAGTGAAACACCAGCGAGACAGTGACCACTGACCGGTTGGTCAGTAATCGCCACCCATCGTCGGGATTCTCACCTCGCGGGCACGCCCCCTTCCTCCAGTTCCAGCATCAGCCCGCTCAGGCGTTTGACCTTTCGCTGCACCGCTTCCTCAAATACCCCCGGCCGGGATTCAATCAGGGTGAACCAATGCTTGGCCCGGGTGATGCCGGTGTAGATCAATTCTTTGGTCAATACCGGGTTCAAGGCGTCGGGCAGGATCAGCGCGGTGTGGGCAAACTCCGAGCCCTGGGACTTGTGCACCGTCATGGCGTAGACGGTTTCGACGTCATTGAGCCGGCTGGGCAATACGAAACGCACGCCGCCCTGGCCATCGTTGCGCGGGAACGCCACGCGTAACACCGGTTTGCCCGCGTCGGGTCCTTCGCGCTCGGGCAGCTTGAGGGCGATCCCGATGTCGCCGTTCATCAAGCCCAGACCGTAATCGTTGCGAGTCATCAGGACTGGCCGACCTTCGTACCATTGCTGATCGCTTTCGATCAGACGGGCCCTCAGCAGCGCGGCGGTGATCCGTTGATTCAGACCTTCAACGCCCCATGGCCCTTTGCGCACTGCACACAACAGCTGAAATGTATCGAACGCCTGCAAGACTTCGCGGGCCCAAATAATCCAGTCCGGATGTTCGAGGGGTCTGCCCGACGGTGGACGCTGATCACGCAGAACACTCAGATAATGGCGGTAACCCTGCGGGCCGTCGCCGTGCCCCTCCAGCAACAGGCGCTCCAGTTTATGATCCTGTTCGTCCTTGAGCGGCAACGAATACACATCGTCATAGTGCCCGGCCGCGAGCAACTGACGCGCTTCATCCGGCAGCTGCTGATTGACCCGACGCGCGAGCTGACCGATCCCGCTGCCCTCGCCGAAACGCCGGGAGTGACGCAGCATGACCACTTGCTGGGCCAGCGGGTGAGCACCCTCGACGTCTTCATGCAAGCCACTGTCCTGCAGCGACTCACCGCTGACCGATTCCAGCCACTGTCGGGTCTGCGGGTTGTACCAGCCACCCTCGGCATCCCGGCACAAATCGCCTAGCACTGCGCCGGCCTCAACAGAAGCCAATTGATCCTTGTCACCGAGCAACACCAGTCGTGCATGGGCTGGCAAGGCATCGAGCAGATTGGCCATCATTTCCAGGTCGATCATCGAAGCTTCGTCGACCACCAGCACATCCAATGGCAGGCGATTGCCTGCATGATGCCGAAAGTGCCGGGTGCCGGGACGACTGCCCAGCAGACGGTGCACGGTGGTGACGTCGCAAGGGATCTTCGCCCGCACCTCTTCGCTGACTTTCAGCGACTGCACTTGTTGGCTGATGGACTCGGTCAGCCGCGCCGCAGCCTTTCCCGTCGGTGCCGCCAGACGAATCCGCAGCGGATGACCGGTGGCGACTGCCGGCGCTTGCAGCAGAGCCAGCAACCGCACCACTGTGGTGGTCTTGCCAGTGCCCGGGCCGCCGGTGACGATGCTGAAGGCGCCACGGGTCGCGATGGCACAGGCGAGTTTCTGCCAGTCGATCACCTCACCGGTTCTCGCTGATCCGAACAACTCATTCAACCGCTGCGGCAGATCCTCCGGAGTCGGCTCGACTTGTTGCAGACGCTCGCGCAACGCCGTGTCGATGCGCCGTTCGTAGGTCCAGTAGCGTCGCAGATACAGGCGTTTGCCCGACAGCACCAGCGGGCGTTGCTCTGCGCTATCACGGGTGTCCGCCGCCAGTGCGACCAGGGAGCTGCTCGCCAGAACCTTGCACCAGTGAGCGCCATCGAGCGCCTCGAGCAATTGCGAAGGCAGCAGCAACACACCACCTTGCACGTCTCCTTCGGGGGGCAGCGACAGCGCGAAGTCAGGAGCTTTCAGGGTTTCATACAGATCGAGACAGACATGACCGTGGCCAAGTTGATGACTGGTCAGGGCGGCAGCGAGCAGCACCAGCGGATCCGTATCGCGCTCGAGTTCGTGAAGGAACGCGACGAATGCTTTGTCCAGCGCACGCAGCCAGCCACGCTCGACCCAACGAGTGAGCAAGATCAACAGATCATCGGCGCTGGTCAGCGGCGAAAGCCTCGACAGGCTGTCGGCTGCCAGCGGCGTGGGGAGCAGATCGGCAAAGGTGCGGCTCATAGCAGGACTCCCTGTTCCCAGGCGGGCTCGGTCTTGGGTTCGGGTTTGCCTTGGAACATTCGGTCGAGACGTTCGATCAGCTCACGTGGCGGCCGGGCGAAATACACCCCGCGACTGTCAGCACGTGTGCCACGCAGGAACAGATACAACGCGCCGCCGACATGCCGGTCGTAATCGTAATCAGGCAGTCGTGCCTTGAGCTGGCGATGCAACGCCAACAGGTACAGCACGTATTGCAGGTCATAACGGTTGTCGAGGATCGACTGCTCCATGGCCTGCTCGGTGTAGGCCAGGTCGTCCACGCCAAGCCAGTTGGATTTGTAGTCGGCCACGTAGTAACGGCCATTGTGTTCGAAGGTCAGGTCGATAAAACCTTTGAACATGCCGTTGAGTTGCACCGGTTCTGCCGCCACACGGGCCACGCCCCTGTGAGTGTGCTGCCGCACCAGTTCGTCGAGTTTGACTACATCGACCTTATGGCTGGCGAACCAGAATTCCATCTCGACCCGATACTGCTTCAGTTGCTCCAGAACAACTGGCGGCTGCCCACCTGCAATCGGCAATGACGACTGCAGTAAATGTTGCAGCCAGTCACTCAGAGTATTGATCCAGCCCTCCCAGCCGCGCAAATTGCAGCGCCGGGCAATCGCATCTTCCAGCGCTTCGCGGGAAACGGCGAAGCCGTCGTCACCGGCCCATTCCAGCAAACCGTGAAGAAACGTTCCCGGATTGGGACCGCGCGGGAAGCGGTGGATATCGGCACCGCCGGCAATGATGTCGCGCGGCGCGTCGGGATCAAGGCGTTCGTCATCAAACAGCTTTTGCGCTTGCGGGCTGTCCGGTGCTTCATCGCTGCCGATACTCAACACATCGCTGATGCGCAGAGCGCTGTAGGAGGCGATCCACCAGTTTTCGCTGGCTTTGCGCTTGGGCAGCAGTGTCGCACTCAGCACGGCATCGTTGCGCGGGGGCTGGTAATGCTCGTCGGTGGGTTGGGGCATTTCATCGATATGGATAGCCGGGCAATCCTGTTGCAGGTCTTGCAGCCAGCGTTTCAGTTCGCTGGACTCGCCAAGCGATGCGCCACCACCAAGCAGATAACCCAGCGCCGATAGGTGCAGCACCGAGCTGTTGTTATTGCCCCGTTTGAGATCCGTCACGCCTAACCAGCAGGCATGTTGTGCGCGAGTCAACGCAACGTATAGCAAGCGCAAGTCTTCGGCCAGACGCTCATCGTCCGCTTGCGCTACCAACTCGGCAGTTGGTTTCAGGCTCACCTGAGCCCTGCCCTCGGCGTCGTGATAATGCAGTGGCAAGCGACTGCCATCCACGGGTTTTGCCGAGCAAATGAACGGCAAGAACACCAATGGATACTCCAGGCCTTTGGACTTGTGGATGGTCACGACCTTGACCAGTTGCTCATCACTTTCCAGACGCAGAATCTGCTCTTCGCCGGCCTGGCCGGACACTGCCAACAATTCGGCCAGATGGCGAATCAGCGCTTGTTCACCGTCCAGTTCCGCAGCCGCTTGCTGCATCAACTCCGACAAGTGCAAAAGGTTGGTCAGTACACGCTCGCCATCGGTGCGTTTCATCAAGGTTTGCGGCAGGTGGAAGTCGTGCAGCAGGCGGCGCAACATCGGCAGCACACCTTGCTTGCGCCATAGCTCGCGATAGCCACGGAACTGCATGACCCGGGTTTCCCAGACCAGTTCGTCCTGGTTCAGACGTTCCAGCTCGGCCAATGGCAGGTTCAGGGTGATACAGGCCAATGCGGCTTTCAGGGAGCGCTCGACATCCGGCTCGGCACAGGCCTTGAGCCAGGACAGCAGATCGTGAGCTTCTTGAGCCGCGAATACCGAATCCTTGTCCGACAGATAAACGCTGCGCACACCTCGGGCGGCGAGTTCAGCGCGTACGGCCTGGGCTTCTTTGCCGTCGCGCACGAGAATCGCAATGTCGGACGGCCTCAGACCTCTGAAGTCTTTGCCGTCCTGAACAAACCCCGCGTCAGCGCTTTGTCCGCCATTGAGCAGCGCGGTGATTTCGCTGGCGCACGCCGCTGCCAATTGCTGGCGATAGACCACGCCGGACAGTGGCTGGTCGCTGGACAAGTGCCAGACATTCAACGCTGCGACTTCCTGCCCGGCAACCTGCAGGCGTTCCTTGCGGCCCTGAGATTCCACGGGCAGGAACGGCACCGGGTTGTCGCCGTTTTTCTCGCGGAACAAAAACGCGCCGCGTCCCTGCTCTCGGGACTCGGCGCGCTCGAATACATGATTGACCGCGTTGACCATGCCATGGCTGGAGCGGAAGTTGGTGCCCAGTGTATGCAGTCGGCCAGTGGTGGCCTGACGCGCGCGCAGGTAGGTGTAGATGTCTGCACCGCGGAAAGCGTAGATCGCCTGCTTCGGGTCACCGATCAGGAACAGGCCGGTCTCGGGACTGTTCTCTTCGATGCGATAGATGCTTTCGAAGATTCGATACTGCACCGGATCGGTATCCTGGAATTCGTCGATCAGTGCGACCGGGAACTGCTCGCGAATCAACGTCGCAAGACGTTCGCCTCCATCGGATTGCAGAGCGGCATCAAGGCGTAACAACATGTCGTCGAAGCCCATCTCGGCGCGACGCCGCTTCTCTTCTTCAAAGCGTGCGCCGACCCATTTGGCAGCATGTTGCAACACAGCGGCATCGGGGGTCGGCAATGCATCGAGGCTCGACTTGAGCTTTGACATGGCATCCAGACCCGGGTGACCTGGAGCCTGGCCTTTCCACGCTTCCGCCATCCCGTCGGGGGTCAGTCGAGTGAAACCAGTACCGATATCCAGTTGCTCCAAGGTCTCGTCTTCGGCCCATGCCTTGAGCTTTTCGAACCACGGCTCAAAGTAACGCGCCTGCATCTTGCGCCCGTCGACGGTTTTGCTCGCGACGCCTTGCTGGCAAATGGCGAGCAATTCGTCTGCCCACAGGCGCCAGGGCATTTTCAGTTCGATCAACGCCACGCGGCGTTCTTGCAGACACTCATCTATAAGCTCCGCAGGCGCCTTGCCCTCGTCGCTGTCACGCTCACTGGCGAACAGCCCGCGCACGCGAGGCAATAACGCCGCCGGCCCCCCCCAATTGCTGCGAACCCAATTCAAGGCATCGCCCTGCATCGGGTAACAGAACAGTCGCCAGTAATCGCGCAGCACTTCGCCGAGCAAGTCGCTGTGATCGGTTTCCAGGGATTGGGTGAACAAGCTGCCGCTGTCGAACGCATGCTCACGCAACATGCGCTGACACCAACTGTGGATGGTTGAGACGGCGGCCTCGTCCATCCACTGCGCGGCGACATCGAGGCGGTTGGCACAACCGGGCCATTGTTGGGTGTCGAATTGGTCACGCAATTCGGCGATCAATGCATCGGGCGCAGCCGTTTCGTCACGAAAGAATCGAGCTGCCTCAGCCAGACGCGTACGTATGCGCTCACGCAGCTCCTTGGTCGCGGCATCGGTGAAGGTCACCACGAGAATCTGTGGTGGCAGCAATTCGCGGCCGAATCCACTCGCCTCGTCACCATGTCCGAGGATAAGCCGCAGATACAAAGCCGAGATGGTAAAGGTTTTACCGGTACCGGCACTGGCCTCGATCAACTGGCTGCCCTGTAGGGGAAAGGCCAGTGCGAGGGGAGTCTTTGTACTCATGCGCGAGTCCCTTCGGTGGACAGCGAACGCCAAGGCGCTTCAAACAGAGGGCGATACAACGCGTCGCACCAACCGGAGAATGTTTCGTCCTCCAGCAATGCATCGAAGTCGGCGTATTGCCGGGACAACGCCGGGCTCTCGCGGCGCTCACCTTCGCTGGTCTGCCCGTCACCTTCATACGCTTTACGTGCCACGGCTTCGGCCTTCAGAGGGTCGGTCTGGGAAAGCCACGCAAAAGCGGTTTTTACCGCGATTGGCAGTGGCTGTCGCATGCCTGCCTGCCAGGCGAGGAGCAAGTCGCCAAGAAAACGTATCGCCCGTGCTGGCTCCATGGGTTCAAGCAGCAAGGTATCGTCGCTGGCGACCAATGCTGTCGTCAGCGAAAGTCCACTGGCGCAGGCCACCAGATGATTGATCCAAGGCTTGGTCAGGCGATGCCATTTGCGGCTTTTGATCGAGCCAATGCTGTTGGGAATGGTCGTGACCGACAACAGGCCACCGTCGGTGCGCTGGTGCAAACCGGCAAGCCAGCCTTCAAGACGCAAACCCTGCAACTCTAGATTGATCGGCATCGCACTGTTCAGAGGGGTCGGCCAGAGTGTCAGCAATTGTTGATAACGCTGCAGCAAATCCGGCAAAGGTTCGATCAGCTCTCGTTGCAGGCACTCGCCGAACCCGGCCATTGGCAGCAGACCGCTGTTCTGCAGACGGCGGGCCTGGGCAGTCAAAGCCTGATCGACATTGTCCGGCTGCCTGAGAGCGGCTTCGAGCAGGCTGTCGCTGAGCGTATAGCGCTGCAATGCGTCCAATACGAAGGGTTCTTCGTCAGCCAGCGGTGCTTCGGCAGCCTCGAAATACACCTTGAGGCGCTGGGTGAAAAAATGCCGAACCGGATTGCGTAAAAAATCCTGCAACAAAGCCAGGCTCAACGGCTCCTCCTGCACATAAGGGGTAAGTAGCTGAGTTTCGTTTTGAGGCTCATGCTGTTGATGCAGAACCTGCCATTCGCTGGCATAGCTGAAGAGTTGATCGCCGTCATGAAAATAGCGCGCACTGAACGGTTGCAGCGGATGCTCTTGCGTCATGGCACTTAACAGATCACCGCTTTCGTCGAGCAATCGCCAACCGCTGGCGAGGTGATCGCGCAACTGGCCGATCAACACGGAAGCCGGTCGTTCACTGTTGTCGCGAATGCTGCGGCCGACCCAACTGATGTACAGCTGATTGCGCGCTGACAAAAGTGCTTCGAGCAAAAGATAGCGGTCATCTTCACGCCGCGAACGATCTCCCGGACGGTAGTCGCTGCCCATGAGATCGAAGTCCAGCGGCGGCTGCGCCCGTGGATAGTCGCCGTCGTTCATTCCCAGCAGGCAGACCAGTTTGAACGGAATGGCACGCATGGGCATCAGCGTACAGAAGTTCACGGCGCCAGCCAGAAACCGCTGAGACAATCGCCCTTGGTCCAGCCCCGCGAGCCAGGCTTCACGAACCACGGTCAGTGGTAGCTCATCCGTCAGACCGACGGCCTCACACGTTTCCAGCCAGGTTTCGCGCAGTTCCTCGAGTTGGGTCAACAAATAATCGTCATGCTCGTTACTAGCCTTGAAGAACAGTTGCATCAGCGCCTGCAAACGGTATCCCCACTCCTTGGGTTGAGCGGGTTGGGTGAGCTGTTGGTGGGCAAGTTCCAGGACATCGAGCAGAGCCACCAACGGCCCGATGAGTGCGGCGTCGAGTCCGCCGATCTCATCGTAGGGTTCAATTCCTTCACACGCATTGGCACTGCCGACGGCGTAACCGAGAAGCATGCGGCGCAGACCAAAATGCCAGCTGTTTTGCTCTAGTTCGTCGGGTAACCCCAGGCCCGCGCGTTGCTCGGCGTTCATGCCCCAGCGCACGCCCGCACCTTCGATCCAGCGGTGCAGTGTTGGCAGGTCGCGCTCTTCCACACCAAAACGCGCGCGAAGTGCGGGAACGTCGAGCAGGTCGAGGATTTCACTGACCGGGAAACGACTGTCGGGAAGCTTGAGCAGGTGTTCGACTGCGATCAGCAGTGGATCGCGGCCGCGCTGCCCCTGATCGGCCAATGTGAAGGGTATGAATCGCGGATCATGGCGATCAAGCTGACCAAATACTGCGCGGATATGCGGTGCGTAGCTATCGACGTCAGGCACCATCACGATCACATCGCGCGGACGCAGATGCGGGTTGGCACTAAAGCGCGCGAGAAGCTGGTCGTGCAGTATTTCAACTTCACGTTGAGCGCTGTGGGCAATGTGAAAACGGATCGACTCGTCCTTTGCCAGATCGACAGCAGGCCAATGTTCACGTGTTTCGTTGAGTGGGCGCAACTCCAGGATATCGTCCTGTAGTTGATTGAGCAGATTGTGTGGTTGAGTTTCGCTGAACAGGTCTATGCGGCCATCGCGAAAAGCCGCCCGATAGCTATTGGGATCGTCATAGCTGTCGAGCAGGTTTATGTAGTCCCGGCCTTGTTTGCCCCACGCAGCCAACAGTGGATGGGCGTGTTGATGCAGCGTTTCAGGGTCCAGCACTGCGGGCATTCCAGTCTTGCGCGATTGCCGTTTGTATTGATGCCGCAGCAGATCTTTGTCGGCGACAATATCGGCCCAGTGGTGCCGGCAGGGGTTGTGTACACACAGCAGGACCTGACTGAAACGCGCAAGCCCGGCCAGCGCCTCAAGCACTTGGGCTGGCAGTGAAGAAATCCCGAAAACGATCACTCGCGATGGCAATCCCGCAGGCGCTTCGGTGAGGTTGTTGATGCGTTCGATAAACCGTTGATGAACGCCGGCACGACTCTGCGCCATACCTTGCTCGCCCACGTCATCCAGCAGCGCACGCCACAGTTCTGCCTGCCAACAACTGGTCGGGGGCAGTGGCTTTACTTCTCCCCTGACGTTGCGCAGTTGATGCCGACCTTCGGCCCAGTCTTCAAGCCAGTCGGCCCGGTACACCTGATATTGGTCGAACAGATCCGCCAGGCGTTCGGACAATTGATAGCGTTTGCGCAGGTCGGCGTCGTGGGTAAGGAAGCGTTGCAATGGCTCGAAATGCGGGCGATCAATGACCTGTGGGAGGAGGCGCATGAGACGCCAGGTCAGCGGGGCCTTATCGAGCAGGGATTTGGGAGGAATTTCATCTCGGCCTAATACCATGCGATAAAGCTGCCACATGAAACTGCCCGGCAGTTGCACATCAATCGCCGCCGCAATGCCGCAACCTCCGAGGTCGTCGTCCTCTGGATCTTCAGCCAAAGCCAATTTGAGCCACTGGGCAATACCGTTGCTCTGCACCAGAGCGATTTCGTTTTCCAGCGGGGCCAGTGGATAGCGCCGCATTATGCTGATCACAAGGCTGCGCAGCTCGTCCAGGCTATTGCTCTGGACCACCATGAATGCAGCGTTGAGGGACTGGGCGTCCGGCATAAGGGTTTCCTTGGAGAAGTACAAAAGCCAGGGCAGAACCTTAGCATTGTCGGCAGGGTATGACAGCCGGACGGCGTCCGTGAATGCTGTAAGAACTTTCCTGCGGGCAAAACAAAACCCCAACTGCTTTCGCAATTGGGGTTTCGGAATTTAATCTTGACGATGACCTACTCTCACATGGGGAAACCCCACACTACCATCGGCGATGCATCGTTTCACTGCTGAGTTCGGGATGGGATCAGGTGGTTCCAACGCTCTATGGTCGTCAAGAAATTCGGGTACTGAGTCGTGGCCTTGTGGCCTCGCTTCAGCAAATTGGGTATGTGACAGCTGGTGTTTTGTGAGTCTTTCGAACTTTCGGTTCGTTTCGTCTTCACACACCGCAATCTGGTCTCTTCGACGCAAATTGCTTGGGTGTTATATGGTCAAGCCTCACGGGCAATTAGTATTGGTTAGCTCAACGCCTCACAGCGCTTACACACCCAACCTATCAACGTCGTAGTCTTCGACGGCCCTTCAGGGAACTCAAGGTTCCAGTGAGATCTCATCTTGAGGCAAGTTTCCCGCTTAGATGCTTTCAGCGGTTATCTTTCCCGAACATAGCTACCCGGCAATGCCACTGGCGTGACAACCGGAACACCAGAGGTTCGTCCACTCCGGTCCTCTCGTACTAGGAGCAGCCCCTCTCAAATCTCAAACGTCCACGGCAGATAGGGACCGAACTGTCTCACGACGTTCTAAACCCAGCTCGCGTACCACTTTAAATGGCGAACAGCCATACCCTTGGGACCGGCTTCAGCCCCAGGATGTGATGAGCCGACATCGAGGTGCCAAACACCGCCGTCGATATGAACTCTTGGGCGGTATCAGCCTGTTATCCCCGGAGTACCTTTTATCCGTTGAGCGATGGCCCTTCCATACAGAACCACCGGATCACTAAGACCTACTTTCGTACCTGCTCGACGTGTCTGTCTCGCAGTCAAGCGCGCTTTTGCCTTTATACTCTACGACCGATTTCCGACCGGTCTGAGCGCACCTTCGTACTCCTCCGTTACTCTTTAGGAGGAGACCGCCCCAGTCAAACTACCCACCATACACTGTCCTCGATCCGGATAACGGACCTGAGTTAGAACCTCAAAGTTGCCAGGGTGGTATTTCAAGGATGGCTCCACGCGAACTGGCGTCCACGCTTCAAAGCCTCCCACCTATCCTACACAAGCAAATTCAAAGTCCAGTGCAAAGCTATAGTAAAGGTTCACGGGGTCTTTCCGTCTAGCCGCGGATACACTGCATCTTCACAGCGATTTCAATTTCACTGAGTCTCGGGTGGAGACAGCGCCGCCATCGTTACGCCATTCGTGCAGGTCGGAACTTACCCGACAAGGAATTTCGCTACCTTAGGACCGTTATAGTTACGGCCGCCGTTTACCGGGGCTTCGATCAAGAGCTTCGCGTTAGCTAACCCCATCAATTAACCTTCCGGCACCGGGCAGGCGTCACACCCTATACGTCCACTTTCGTGTTTGCAGAGTGCTGTGTTTTTAATAAACAGTCGCAGCGGCCTGGTATCTTCGACCGGCATGAGCTTACGGAGCAAGTCCTTCACCCTCACCGGCGCACCTTCTCCCGAAGTTACGGTGCCATTTTGCCTAGTTCCTTCACCCGAGTTCTCTCAAGCGCCTTGGTATTCTCTACCCAACCACCTGTGTCGGTTTGGGGTACGGTTCCTGGTTACCTGAAGCTTAGAAGCTTTTCTTGGAAGCATGGCATCAACCACTTCGTGTTCTAAAAGAACACTCGTCATCAGCTCTCGGCCTTAAGATCCCGGATTTACCTAAGATCTCAGCCTACCACCTTAAACTTGGACAACCAACGCCAAGCTGGCCTAGCCTTCTCCGTCCCTCCATCGCAATAACCAGAAGTACAGGAATATTAACCTGTTTTCCATCGACTACGCTTTTCAGCCTCGCCTTAGGGACCGACTAACCCTGCGTCGATTAACGTTGCGCAGGAAACCTTGGTCTTTCGGCGTGGGTGTTTTTCAC